>CAKRKL010000192.1 GCA_934358405.1 uncultured Blautia sp. | reverse complement strand
ATGGATATCATCAATCATGACGTATCCGTTGAGAAGGTTCGTTCCAGCAACGAGAAGATCATGGATCTGATGAAGCGTGTGAATCAGAATTAAACAGGACTAAAGCTTGTTTGAAGTCTGACCAAAGCTAAAACAGGATAGAGGACAGAGCTTATTTGCTCTTGTCTTCTATCCTGTTTTTTTAATCACGAAATCCTAAAAAGGCGGCAAGATTACCGCGTTTTCCATGGGATGCACGGTGGGAAAAGAGAAATTCGGGGTTGCAGCAGGTGCAGATTCCGGGCATAGAAATATGGTCTTCACCTATTCCCGCCTCCAGAAAAATGACCCTGTTAGCTTCCCAGAGATTCAGCTGATACTTCCCATTATCTTTCTGATAAAAAAGGCGGTCCCAGTGCGCTTCTCCAAATCCATTTCGAAATTCTGTGATCACATCTTCACTTACCTCATAACAGTCCTGACAGATTGAAGGACCGATGGCAGTAAAAATATCTGCCGGATCAGAGCCAAACTCCTGGTGCATTTTCTCTATGGTTACTTTTCCGATTTTACCAACTGTTCCGCGCCAGCCGGAATGTGACAGACCGATGGCACCATGAACCGGGTCTACAAAATAAAGAGGCACACAATCTGCATAATAGGTAGCCAGCACTACTCCGGGAACATTGGTGATCATTCCGTCCACATCGTGAAAGGTTCTTGGGCGGGTCACCCCATTTCCTCTGTCACTGCCATCCACCACTCTCACATTCGTTGTATGGGTCTGGTCAGAGGACACAACTGCATCCACCGAAAAGCCAACAGCAGCTCCTAATCTTCTGTAGTTTTCTTTCACCGCTTCCTCATCATCGCCTCTGGTAAAGCTTAAATTCATAGAAGAAAAAATCCCCTGACTTACGCCGCCCAGCCTTGTGCTGAAGCAATGGACAATTCCAGGAATTTTCTCAAGTGCAGCATATGTCAGATAAGTAACTCCATTGTTTTCTTTTACCTGCATATGCGTTTTTTCATCCTTGTGCCATCTGATATCCATAGCCTTCTCCTTATGTTCCTTGCTGCTTCCTGCCGCCAAAATCAATATTTTGCTTTATGTTCTTTTCAGGCACACTCTAAAGCGTGTTTGAAAAATCAAATGCATTCTTTATCCAGGTAATCTCTTCCCCTTCAATTCCGATCACATCAAACCTGCACTTAACATCCAGGCTTCTGTAGCGGCTTTTCAGATAGGCCAGTGCCACCCTGGAAATAATCCTCTGCTTCCTGCTATCCACTGCTGCCAGAGGATTTCCCCAGTGCTCCGAGCTTCTGTATTTCACCTCTGCAAAAATCAGCCAGCCCTGTTCATCCAGCCCGATCAGATCAATTTCCCCAAGCTTATTCCGGTAATTTCTTTCCAGAATCATAATGCCTCTGTCTGTCAGATAATCGGCAGCCATGTTTTCAAAATAAGTGCCTACATTTCTTTTATTCTTTTTTGATAAAATGTCTTTTTCCAATAGAACTCCAAAATATTATGTGTCGGCATCTTAAGTAT
>CAKRKL010000191.1 GCA_934358405.1 uncultured Blautia sp. | reverse complement strand
AGGTAACATTTTCTTTTGAAGATGGCAGTGTGGTAGAACATTTTGCCAATGCGGGGGACAATTTACTTGAATTAGCGCGAGAGGCCAATGTGGCCATCGACGCACCATGCTCCGGAAATGCTTCCTGCGGAAAGTGCCGGGTGCAGTTGATAAAGGGAGAACTGGACAGCAAGAAAACCTTGCATATCAGTGATGAGGAATATCAGGCTGGATGGCGTCTTGCCTGCGTAAGCAAGATCTGTGCTGATGTGACTGTGCTTGTTCCTGATATTGCGTCTGCTTACAAGAGCAGAATGAAGGTTGCAGACCTGAGCTCCAAAGAGGAAATTGCCATTTTTGAAAACTCCAAGAATGACGTGGAGATGACCGGAATTGAGCTTCGGAACAGTCTTGACGTAATTGAACTGGAGATGGACGAGCCAAGTCTGGATGATACAATGCCGGACAATGAACGTCTTACAAGAGCTTTAAAAAAATACATGAACCTGAAGCAGGTAAGGATCCCTTATGCTGTTTTAAGAAAATTACCGGATGTGCTCCGGGAGAATCATTTCAAAGTGAAATGTGTAGTCCGGACTGCACCAAATGATCTTTTTGTATACGATATTTTCGGAAAAGATGAGGATGTAGTAGTAGGTGGTCTGGCAGTAGATATTGGTACTACCACCGTGTCCGCAGTTCTGATCAATATGGAGACAGGAGAAATTCTTGCCAAGGCTTCCTCCGGAAACGGACAGATCCGTTTCGGCGCAGATGTTATCAACCGTATCATCGAGCAGCAGAAGCCAGGAGGAAAGAAAAAGCTGCAGGATGCCGTGATTAAAGAGACCATCAACCCTCTTATTGCGCAGATGTGCAAAAGCGCCGGTATTTCAGCCAGCCATATTTACAGAATGTCTGTGGGCGCAAACACAACCATGAATCATCTGTTTGCAGGAATCAATGCGGACCCGGTCCGTATGGAGCCATACATTCCTGCATTCTTTAAGACCAACTCCCTTTTTGCTTCTGATGTGGGAGTTGCCATTAATAAAGACGCGCATATTATTATTGCGCCGAATATCGGAAGCTATGTAGGCGGTGACATTACTGCCGGAACCTTAGTAAGTATGATCTGGAACAGACCGGAGTTTTCTCTGTTTATTGACCTTGGTACCAACGGAGAGCTGGTATTCGGAAACTCTGACTTTATGATGAGCTGTGCATGTTCAGCAGGACCTGCCTTTGAGGGTGGTGACATCAGCTGCGGTATGCGTGCAACAGACGGTGCCATTGAGGCCTGTACCATTGACAAGGAAACCATGGTTCCTACTTACAAGGTAGTAGGAAATCCTGGAACTAAGCCAATCGGACTTTGCGGTTCCGGAATCATTGACGTGATCAGTGAGCTTTTCATGTGCGGAATCATCAACCCCAAGGGTAAATTTGTCCGCGAGGGCGAGCGCATCCGTCACGACAAATATGGAATGGGAAGCTATGTGATCGCATTTGAAAGCGAAGCAGGCTCTGTGAAGGATGTTGAGATCACAGAAGTGGATATTGATAACTTTATCCGTGCCAAGGGTGCCATCTTCTCAGCAATCAGAACCATGATCAACAGTCTGGATTTTGATGTGAGCATGATCGATGACGTATACGTTGCCGGTGGTATCGGAAGCGGTATCAATATGAGAAATGCTGTAAATATCGGAATGTTCCCGGATATTCCTCTGGAGAAATTCCATTATATCGGCAATTCTTCTCTGACAGGCTCCTACCTGATGCTTCTTTCTACAGCAGCAGAGAAGAAGACCTA
>CAKRKL010000190.1 GCA_934358405.1 uncultured Blautia sp. | reverse complement strand
TTTGAGGCCGGGAGAGAATTGGGCGAACAATTAGGAGAAAAAAGGGAACGGAAGAATACAGAAAAAGAACGCCACCGTGCAGACTCAGAAAAAATGCGGGCTGACAATGCGGAAAAGGAACTTTTGCTTTTAAGAGAAAAACTTGCTTTAATGGAGGGTAAGTAGAAGATTAAGTGTTTTACGAGTAGAAAATTAAGTGTTTACAAAACCAGGGAATCACAGTATTGTATGCTGTTAATTCCCTGGTTTTATTTGTGGTGCCAGAAGACGATATTTAGCTAGATCGTGTTTGATTTTTATAAATACGGTTCCCCGGGAATTTCCGGATAGCTTCCCATTCCGATCAGTAGCTCCAGCCCAATCTGTCTGGCCTGCAGAACCGCTTCCTTTACCGCACTAGCATCTCCTGAAATCGCAAGAATCACCTCATTGGAATGGCTTGTCCCAATGCTCGGTGTCATATACCGTGCAATATGAACCGCAGAAGCCTTCATAGCAGTATCCGCCATCACAAGCCCAATTGCAGCAGGAGAACCTGCCATAAATCCAAAAGCCTCACCAGGAACGGCGTTGAAAGCCATAGAAAGTGCTCCGCCAGCATTAGCAGAAAAAGCAAATTCCAGATGTCCGGATTCACTGATATACAATTCCCCAGCGTATTTGTTAGTCAGCTCCAGTGCCAGAGAAATCGCATGGCGCACATCCGACACATCATTTCCGCCAATCACAATATAGTTTCCATGTCCGCCCCATCCCTTGGTATCACGGGGAAACTCAATGGAAAGAACCTCTGTGCCCGTAGCCTTCACCGCATCGTCTACCGCCGTGATCTGTCCGGCAGCACCTGTACGGGAACTAAAAAGTCCAAGAGTATGATAGCGGGTTCCTATATTCATTTCTTTTAAAAGAGTATCGTCTACGCCGGAAATTACAAGTCCGATAGTATCCAGAACTGCAGTCCCCACAAACTCTGTGCGGGTGCATTTGGTACTGATGCTGTGTACATCCATGAGAAAAACCTCCATAGCATTACTTTTCTTAAGTTTAACATGATTAAGGAAAATTGAAAAGCTATTCTGTGGAATTAAAGAATATTCTGCTTATATAATAAAACTGTGCAAGCGAATTATACATAATATTGTGCCTGTGCCATCCATAGCTGGAAATATTTCCCTTCTTTGTCAGCAACAAGCTCCTGGTGCGTTCCTGTCTGAATCACAGCTCCTTCATGAAAAACAACAATTTTATCACAAAATTTGCAGGAAGACAGTCGATGGCTGATATAAATGGCTGTTTTATCGCCTGCTATTTCATTAAACTTTTCATATATTTCAGCTTCTGCAATGGGATCAAGTGCAGCAGTTGGTTCATCTAATATAATAAAAGGGGCATTTTTATAAAGTGCTCTTGCAATAGCTATTTTCTGAGCCTCACCTCCGGAAATCGTAACTCCGTTTTTGCTGAAATCCTTGTAAAGATAAGTTTCCAAACCTTCTGGCATTGTAGAAAGCCGGCTGCAGAATGCGGATTTTTTCAGAACGTCTTTAACCTTTTGCTCATCATAATTGGTTTTGGCCGCTACATTTTCCCCAAGAGTCAGGGAAAAGAGTTTGAAGTCCTGAAATACCACGGAAAAAATCATCATATATTCTTTGTAATTATATTTTCGGATATCGATTCCGTTAAGCAAAATTTCTCCTTCTGTAGGATCGTAAAGCCGACACAGGAGTTTGATGAACGTAGTCTTTCCGCTTCCATTCATACCAACGACAGCCAGTTTCTGACCGATTTCAAATTTCATATTAATATTTCG
>CAKRKL010000189.1 GCA_934358405.1 uncultured Blautia sp. | reverse complement strand
TATTTTTATGGAAGATATGAAAGAACGGCTTGAAAGGGCATTTCCAACACTGCAAGTTACCTGTGCACAGGTGAAAATCCCTTATATCATATTGTAATGATACCAGTGTCAAAAGGTCAAAAAACCTTATGCCGGACAAGGAGGGCTTATGGACAACACAGTAAGGCTTACGATAAACGGAGAAATCAGGGAGTTTCCAAAGGGGATATCCTATAAGGAAGTAATAAAGGAATATGAAGGCACTACAGATGCTCCGATCATTCTGGTAATTGCAGGAGGTAAGATCCGCGAGCTTCACAAAAAAGCAGTTCGCGATGGAAAAGTCCGTCTGATTACAACAAAAGACAGCATTGGCAATAAAACCTATAAGCGCACTGCCTGTCTGGTGCTTCTGAAAGCTATTTATGACCTTGCAGGCAAGGAAAATGTGGATAAGGTAGTGCTTCACTATTCTGTGGGAAGCGGCTTTTATTTTACCATGGAAGGAAAACAGAAGCTGGATCAGGCATTTCTGGATCAGGTGAAGCTTAGAATGAAAGAGATGGTAGATGAGAAGCTTCCTGTAAAAAAGAGAAGTGTAAATACAGATGAAGCTATCGCACTATTTCATCATCATGGCATGTACGATAAAGAAAAGCTGTTCCGTTACCGCAGAGTTTCCAAGGTAAACATTTACAGTATAGAGAATTTTGAGGATTATTTTTACGGAGCTATGGCGTATGATACCAGTTATGTTCCGTACTTTGATCTGAAACTTTATGATGAAGGCTTTGTGCTGTTGCTTCCGGAGGCGAAGGCGCCGGATGTGGTTCCTGAATTTCGGCCCCAGAATAAGATTTTTCAGGTTCAGAAGGAATCTGAGGAATGGGGAAAGAAACTGGATATTTCTACAGTGGGTGAGCTGAATGATCAGATTACTTCCCAGGGAATCCAGAAGATCCTTCTTATGCAGGAGGCCTTTCAGGAGGCGCAGATTTCCAGAATTGCAGAACAGATTGCCCAGGCCGGAAATAAGAAATTTGTAATGATCGCAGGTCCGTCCTCTTCCGGAAAGACTACCTTCTCTCACAGGCTGTCCATACAGCTGGCTGCCCGGGGACTGAAGCCTTATCCGATCGCAGTGGACAATTATTTTGTAAATCGGGAGCATACCCCACTTGATGAGTTTGGAGAAAAGGATTATGAGTGTCTGGAAGCCATTGATGTAGAGCAGTTTAACAAAGATATGCTGGCTCTTCTTGAAGGCAAACGGGTAGAGCTTCCGGTGTTTAATTTTAAGACTGGAAAGAGGGAATATAAAGGCGATTATCTTCAGCTTGGAAAAGAGGATATTCTGGTAATTGAGGGAATTCACGGATTGAATGACAGGCTGAGCTATGCCCTTCCGAAAGAGAGCAAGTTTAAAATATACATCAGTGCCCTGACCCAGCTGAATATTGATGAGCACAACCGGATTCCTACTACAGATGGCAGGCTGATCCGCAGAATTGTGCGGGATGCAAGAACCAGAGGAACCTCCGCAAAGGAGACCATTGCAAGATGGCCATCTGTGAGAAGAGGCGAGGAAAAGAACATTTTTCCTTATCAGGAGGAAGCAGATGCAATGTTTAATTCCGCACTTATTTATGAGCTGGCTTGTCTGAAGGTATATGCAGAGCCACTGCTGTTTGGCATTGCCAAGGAGGATCCGGAATATCTGGAGGCGAATCGGCTTCTGAAATTCTTTGATTATTTCGTTCCGGTTCCCAGCGAGGAGGTTCCCAATAATTCCCTTTTGAGAGAATTTATCGGAGGAAGCTGTTTCAATACTTAAAAAATTTGAAAAATTATGCTTTACAGGGTAACAGAATAATGTTAAAATAGCACTTGCGCAAGCAAGCCAGGTGATCGCGGCTGGACAGACGAAAGGGTTCAGACGAGGAAAGTCCGGGCTTCA
>CAKRKL010000188.1 GCA_934358405.1 uncultured Blautia sp. | reverse complement strand
ACTTCATCTTTATGCTCACATAAATGCGCATGGATGCCTGTATGAAGCTCTTTGGCACATTCACGTACCATGGTGATGAGATCTCTGGAGCAGGTCATTACCTGACGAATAGCAAACCAGATATCCACACGGCCATCGCCGGCTCCCTGATAGTTCTTATACAGCTCTTTTGTATGGTCTATAGCTTCAGAAGCAGTTTCCTTCATTGCGCCTGTAATAGCATTGCCCATATCCATTGTGGATTTCGCTATTGCGGCTCTCATGCCGGATTCTATAACTGCATCAGCTACACGCTCCATATGTACACCGCCGGAATCAGCAAAAGCAGTAGTTCCGTTTTTGATCATTTCCAGACAGGCTAACTGTCCGCTGACGTAAGAATCTTCCGGGAGAAGATTGCTTTCAAAGGGAACCAGGAAACGAGTCCAAACCATAGGATATTCATCAGCAACACGACCTCTTAACAGCTGCTGACAGGTATGTGTATGACCGTCTATTAAACCTGGCATAACAAGCTTACCTTTTCCATCAAGTGTTTCTGTGGCAACACTATCAGCGAATTCATCTGCTGAACCGATTTTTTTGATCCAGGTGTCTTTAATTCCTACTGAACAGGTGGATGAAACGCTCATATCAGGATTCAAAACCTGACAATTCTTGATTAAAATATCATAGTTTTCCATAAGCTACCTCATTTCATCTCATATGATTGTTAAATGGCTCCTGTCATTTTCAAAACAACGTCTGCAACAAGAGCGGAGAATATAAAGGTTCCGGTAATTACAAATAAAGTGATCAATACCAGCTTCCATCCCATTTTTGCAAAATCCTTTAAATCTTTTCCCAGAGAAATACCGGCAAATGCACCAAGTGCTGTAGCCGGTGCTAAAAATGCAACAGAAGATGTAGTTCCAACTACGATATCTTTTACCGGTGAAACAGGACATGCAAGAAGCAGTCCGAGAAGGGATACATACATCATAGAAGGAAGCTTAACAAATCGGCTCATAAATTTACTTATAGTAAGACCGATAAGAGAAATAGCACTCAGTAAAAGAACTCCAATAATGGAATCTTTTACGGGCATTTTGTAACCAATTACATTTGTAAGTATTATAATCACAGACACCATGAGAAGCAGTCCAAGCTGCTGTACGAAGTATTTTCTGACCATTTATTTAACCTCCTGATTATTTTTGCGTCCAATCTTAGGCTCTAAAATTGCGTATAATTTTTTTGCAAGAGGAAGACCTACGAAGGTACCCATGTAAATTCCGGTAATACCGGTCAGCATATCACTGGCACCACCCATAATCATAATATTTTCTGCCTGCTGTGGGTATATTTCACCTAATGTTCCGGCAGCAGCAGTCATCATGGATCCACTTCCTACTCCACTGGCCATACCAAGAGCAATAGGATCGAAAATATTCCAGGAAGCTACAACGCTTGCAAGAATACTGATAAATACTGTTCCGATTACAGAACCTACAATATAAACTGCAAAGGTTCCTTTTGTTTCCGGAGCGTCCGGTCCAAAAATATCTGTGGTCAATCCAAGGTTTGAATCACGGTTAATTGAGTAACATGCACCAATAGATTCCTTCTTTAAACCAAGCAATAATGCGAGAGGCATAGATAAAAGAATCGTTCCAAGGTTTCCGAATTCCTGAAGAAGTAATGCAGGACCCACTGAAACCAGTTTTGCAAGATTTGCACCGGAAGAAATGCCCATTTTTGCCATAAAAGGTGCCAAAACCACAAGAACCAGACTTCCGCCTATTTTACATTCCTCAGTTTTGAATACTTTAAAAATATCCGGCCCTAAAAGCCCTCCGAATATGACGGCAAACACCATCGGAAACAGAGTAAGTGTACCAACGCCAATGTTAAGCTTAACGGTTCCGATCAGATCACAGACTGCGGAAATGACCAGAGCGGCAAGGTAAATTTTCCAGTACTTTTTGATGACAATCTTTAGTTTTTCCATATAAGAAACTCCTTCCTTTTTTTCTGC
>CAKRKL010000187.1 GCA_934358405.1 uncultured Blautia sp. | reverse complement strand
TTATAGTCTGTGGTTTCATAACCATGTCCTACGCTTTCAAATAAAGGACCTATATATAAAGCGGTGCATCCGATTTCCTTAATGTGGTCGATCCAGGGAAGGAGCGTATTCAGCCTGTGAACCGGCTCCTCATACGCATTCTGCTTCGGCGCACCTGTCAAACCCAATGGATAAATGTGATAAAAAATTGATTCGTTATACCAGCTCATTTCTAACACCTCTGTCGTTTAAATAAATTTGTATGTTCAATGTCTTTTATCATAGCAGATTTTGGGAATTTATTCTATATAAAAATATGACGATAGTGTTGTTTTTGCAAGAATAACTTTGATATCTATATAGTATTTGGATTGATGATTTGCTATAATAATGTCCAAGTAAAACTTATATTTTTCTGAAAAAATATAAAGGAGAATAACAATGGCAGGATATATTCTGAAAATTGTAATGGAAGATACGCACCCGCCTGTGTGGAGACGTGTTCTGGTTCCGGAAAAAATAACTTTTGGTGATTTGCATGAAATTATTCAGATCCTGTTTGACTGGGATGGATACCACATGCATGATTTCCGAATTCCAAGTGATGATATTGTGATTGAGCAGGACACTGGAGAGGATAACTTCTGGAATTATGGAGGTTACAAAGAAAATGAAACATTGGTGGATCCTTTCTTCAGAAAATACAAATGGATTCGCTATACCTATGATTTTGGTGATGACTGGCGTCACAAGATCATGATTGAGAAAATCGACGAGACCTATCAGGAACGCGATGTAGTTCTTATGAAATACAAAGGGGATAACTTTGAGGAGGATTCTGGTGGTGTTTATTTTGCAGACGAGTCCTCATGCTTTGCATTTGATCCGGACGAGACGAAAGCAAGGCTGAAAAATCTGAGCCCCTTCTCCATTCCCAATCTGGAAGAACCGAAACTGCCAGTTAATGAGGAAGAAAGATTAAAAGAGATTTATGAGCATTTTCGGAAAATAATAAAGGAAGAGGCGGCCGAGACGATTCAAAAGAAAGCCTCACCGATGACGAAAAAGGTTGATGTATGGAAGAAGTTTTGTGAGGATGCTAAACTGGAAAAACTGAAGCTTTCACAGCCAAAATATACACAAAGAGAACTTCTTCAGGCATTAGACAACCAGGAAGCATCAGATTACTGTAAATATTTGCAGATTCCTGTGAAAGTGTCTGATTCAAAGGATGATAAAACGGATGCAGTATGCAAAATGCTTCAGCTGCACCCGGAATATCTGCTTTATATTTTTATCCAGGAAAACTATGATGCTTTATGTAAGCTATCAGATTATTCCTGTGGGGAGATTGGAAAAAGCAGTTGGCAGAAGAATGCAGTAGCAGTTGCTTTAATGGTCGGATTATGCGATTTTCAGGAAAAGGCAGACGCAGGAGAATTAAGCTTTGCCCTGGATATTAAGCCGCTATTAAAAAAAATAACCTCTAAAATGCAAAAAGATACCTATCGTAGAATTAAGAAATTCTCCGAGAATATGGAGGCAATGCTGCGGGTATACGGTATGCTGGAATTAGAGGACGCATACAAAATTTACTGTACATTGTATGACAAAAATCAGGACAAAACAGAGTTCTACAGATATGTTTACTGGTATGGCAGCTTTAACTGTATTTTTAAAACTGCTTATACAGATGATGGAAGATGTTTTTCTTTTATAGAAGATATTGATTCGCAGAAAGTAATTGCCATGCAGGAAAAATATGCAGCAGATATGGACTATGCTTCATTTTCCATAGAAGACATCCGTTTGCTTTCGGAAAACCTGGCAAATAGAACAGAATGGATTGATATTTTGTTTTCCAAGCTACGTTATCAGGTGAAAATACCTCTGGAAGCAGCCGAGAGATGTCTGATATCTACTGTAATCGGTATAATGAACGGAACTACTTTAGAGGAAGCTTTTGAGGATATATCAGAATGGAGCAATGGGAAATCTGACATTGCGGCAAATGCAGAAGTCTGGATGGCAATTTCTGGAATTATGCTGGAACTGGAACTGCCTATGCTAAAAGGAAGAAGC
>CAKRKL010000186.1 GCA_934358405.1 uncultured Blautia sp. | reverse complement strand
TGAGCCCGATAGGGCGAGTTTGCTTCCCCACCTGTCAATAGGCGACGGAGCCAAATCCCGAAATTCGTCATTGGCTGTCCCGGCACACCTGGGGGAACGCGTCCGCCTTGATTAACTAAGTTGCCACCACCGCCACATTTTCGCAAAAAACTGCCCGCAGCGCAGCACCATCTCCGGCACCACACCACGGGCATTTTATTCATCCTTTTATTTCACCACACGCACTCTGGAAACGCCCTCAATAGACTTCAGCGCATCCAATGCCTCTGCGGAAGCTGCACTCTCCAGATCGATCAGAGTATACGCATACTCCCCTTTACTCTTGTTAGTCATATCCGCAATATTCAGTCCCTCAGCACCAAGAATCTTGGTCAGCTGACTGATCATATTCGGAATGTTCTTATGTGTGATAGCAATACGTCCAACTGCCACACAGGTACCCATATCACAGTTCGGGAAGTTCACAGAATTCTTAATGTTACCATTCTCAAGGAAATCACGAACCTCCTTCACAGCCATCACTGCACAGTTCTCCTCAGACTCCTCTGTGGAAGCTCCAAGATGAGGAGTAACCAGAATTCCCTCATGTCCTGCAACTGTATGGTTTGCAAAATCTGTCACATACTTTTTCACCTTGCCGCTGTCAAGAGCCTGGATCAAAGCCTCCTCATCAACCAGAAGATCCCGGGCAAAGTTCAAAAGAACAACTCCATCCTTCATCTTCCCAAAAGCCTCTTTGTTGATCATCTTCTTCGTAGAATCAAGAAGCGGAACATGAACCGTAATATAATCACACTTGCTGTAAATCTCATCTAAGCTCTTGCTGTGCTTAATAGTACGGGAAAGATTCCATGCTGCATCAATGGAAATATACGGGTCATATCCATAAACCTCCATACCAAGAGAAGCTGCCGCATTTGCCACCATGCTTCCGATTGCACCAAGACCAATGATACCAAGCTTTTTGCCCATGATCTCACAGCCTGCAAACTGCTTCTTCTGCTTCTCAGCCAGCTTATCAATGTCCTCCTGGTCCTTCTCTCTTTGAACCCATTCGATACCACCTACAATATCACGGGAAGCAAGCAGCATACCGGCAAGAACCAGCTCCTTAACGCCATTTGCATTGGCACCAGGAGTGTTAAATACAACAACACCATTCTCAGCACATTCCTTAACCGGAATATTATTCACTCCGGCTCCGGCACGAGCGATCACAGCAACACTTTCCGGCAGTTCCATATCATGCATTTTCGCACTTCTTACAAGAACCGCCTGGCAGCCGTCAATGGTATCAGAATTTTTATATCCCTCATCAAAAATATCCAGACCCTTCTGGGCAATCGGATTCAGGCAATGATACTGAAACATTACGCATTTTCCTCCTCAAACTTTTTCATGAATGCAACCAGCGCTTCCACGCCAGCCTTCGGCATTGCATTGTAAATGCTTGCTCTCATACCGCCAACGGTTCTGTGGCCTTTCAGGTTCACAAGACCAGCCTTAGCAGCCTCAGCTACAAATTTCGCATCCATCTCCTTGTCACCAGTTACGAAAGGAACATTCATAAGGGAACGGTCTTTCGGAACAACAGTGCCGTGGAAAAGCTTGCTGGAATCAAGGAAATCATAGAGGATTTTTGCTTTCTCCTCATTGCGTTTCTTCATCTCTTCCAGACCACCCATTTTTTTCAGCCATTTGAAAACCTTTCCGCACACATAAATGCAATATGCGTTTGGTGTATTATAAAGAGAGCCTGCATCTGCATGTGTTTTGTAGGTAAGCATGGTAGGTGTTCCGGGAAGGACATCCTCTGTGATCAGATCCTCACGGATGATCACAATTACCATACCTGCAGGTCCGATGTTCTTCTGAACGCCGCCGTAGATAATTCCATACTTGCTTACATCAACAGGCTCGGAAAGGAAGCAGGAGGATACGTCCGCAACCAGTGTTTTGCCCTTTGTATTTGGAAGCTCTTTAAATTTGGTGCCATAAATGGTGTTATTCTCGCAGATATAAACATAGTCCGCATCCGGGCTGACCGGCAGATCGCTGCAATCCGGAATGTAGGAGAAGGTTTTATCCTCGGAAGAAGCAATCTTGTTTGCTTTTCC
>CAKRKL010000185.1 GCA_934358405.1 uncultured Blautia sp. | reverse complement strand
AGAGAAGAAATGCCGGATTTCACATGGGATGATCTGAGAGATAAGAGAGTTCTTGGCGGTCGTAAAGGTGGCATGCCAGAAATGGTTTTTGAATATATTCTGAAAAATAATGGAATTGATCCCTCAAAAGATCTGGAAATTGATCAGAGCATTGATTTTGGTTCTACTGCTGCTGCATTTACAGGCGATCTGTCAGCAGATTTCACAGTGGAATTTGAGCCTTCTGCAACTGCTCTTGAAAAGTCAGGGGAAGGCTATGTGGTAGCTTCGCTTGGCGTAGATTCCGGTTATGTTCCTTATACCTCTTACAGTGTCAAAACCAGCTTTCTGAATGAAAACCCACAGATTATCCAGAGCTTTACCAATGCCCTTCAAAAAGGCATGGACTATGTGCAGGGCCACTCTCCTGAAGAAATTGCACAGATAATTGCCCCTCAATTTCCGGAAACTGATCTGGATACTCTTACCACAATTGTTACCCGTTATTATGAGCAGGATACCTGGAAAGAAAATCTGGTATTCGAAAAAGCCAGCTTTGAACTTTTGCAGGATATTCTGGAAAGTGCCGGGGAACTCCCGTCCCGTGTTGATTACAACCAGCTTGTTACAACAGAGTTTGCAAAAGCAGCAATAAACTAAAACAGGTTTTCCATGGTGTGTCGGTATAGCAAACAGAGATTTTTTCTGTACTTACTTAACTGCTATACCGGCACACCAGAGCATGTTTAAAATTTACTTTTATCTTTTTAACGATTCTATATCTCTTCGATTTCTGTTATAATCAGCTTATACTATATTTTTCCAACCGCCGCTACCAAACCGACATGCCGCCAAACAGCGACATCACTATTACAAAGGAGTTATTATGAAATTAAATCCAAACTGCAAGGCCTGTCAGATTCGCAGACAGGAAGAGAAAATTCGTCATTTTAACGATGAAGACAGAAAAAAACAATATATGGAAGCAATCCACCGTCGTTTTGAACATCCAAAGGAAGGAGACTGTGTTCCCAGTATTTCCACAGAACTAAAAGAATTTTACTGTTCCTTCTGGGGCGTTCCAATGGAAGATTTCAGCAAGATCAACGAAGAATATGACCAGCTTATGCTGGATCTGGAAGATGATCTGATGTCAGCTATCCGTTATTCCCAGGATCCTCTGAAATCAGCACTTATTTATGCCAGAACCGGAAATTATATTGATTTTGCCGCACTTCCGGATGTGAACAAAGAAACAGCCCTCTCCCTTATAAAAAGCGAGAACAAGGATGATCTTGACAAGCAGGAATATCAGCATTTTTGTGAGGATATGAAAAAAGCAGTTAATGTTGTATATATTACCGATAACTGTGGTGAAATCGTTCTTGATAAAATCGCAATCCGGATTCTGAAGAAGGTCTTTCCCAGCGTACGGATCACAGCTCTTGTCCGCGGTCTTCCAGCCGGAAATGACGCTACCATGGCAGATGCTGAACGCTGCGGCCTTACAGACCTGGTTCCTGTGCTTGGAAATGGCAGTAATGTAGGAGGCACCTGGCTTCACGGAATCAGTACCCATGCAAAGGAGCTTCTTTATGATGCCGATGTAATTCTCTCCAAAGGGCAGGGCAACTATGAAACGCTCCACGGATGTGGATTGAATATCTATTATCTTTTTTTGTGCAAATGTGACTGGTTTATGCAGCTTTTTCAGGCGAAACCACTTCAGGGGATGTTTGTAAACGAAAAGCGAGCCCCCAAAGCTACCGCTTTTTCGTCAGATTGACAAGAAACAGTTCAAAAGTTTGTATGATTCTGCCCTAGCCCTTTTAGGTCATTTTCGCTATACTAACAGCAGATGAAAAAAGCATCGAAGAAATGTTGATTATAATAATGTATTGAAAATTTGGAGGAAAAATCATGGCAAGCTTATCATTACAGCACATTAACAAAACTTACCCAAATGGTTTCCAGGCAGTTAAAGACTTCAACCTTGAAATCGAAGACAAAGAGTTCATCATTTTCGTAGGACCATCCGGATGTGGTAAATCCACAACACTTCGTATGATCGCAGGTCTTGAGGAGATCAGCGGTGGTACATTAAAGATCGGTGATAAGGTTATGAACGATGTAGAGCCTAAAGACCGTGATATCGCAATGGTATTCCAGAACTACGCTCTGTATCCTCATATGA
>CAKRKL010000184.1 GCA_934358405.1 uncultured Blautia sp. | reverse complement strand
TCGGAAATATTGTGATCCATAGCGTACTGCATAGCGGCTTCGGAGCCTTTGATTTCTCCTGCCACGTTGTGCATCAGCGCCAGTTCTTTGTCCGTCATTTTCTGGCAAAAGGTATGCTCTTCACCATCCAGAAGGATTACCATTCCATAGGAAAACTCATCGGTGTCGGAACGGTAGCTTCCGTCTACGTAAGCTATCGCACCACCTGGTAAATTTTGTGCAAGCACACCATTTTCAGCTGCGGCATCGCAGTCGGCAGACGCATTACTGCCAGCAAAAATCCTGGCTTCCTCCATGGTCCCGAAGCTCTTAAATTCTGCCCCGGAAAATCCGGTCACCTGCTTCTGGCACTCCGCCCAGGTTGCAAACACTCCTGTTTTTCTTCCTTTTCTCACTGCATAGTATTTCTTAGCCATGTAGCCTCCCTGATTTCAGTTTGAATTTTCCTTTAATAAACCCGGTTTGTTGTGTCTCCCTTCTGGAAGCGCTGAATGTTTTTAACTACCTCATCTACTACGCGGAAGCGGGTTTCTTTGGCTGCCCAGGCAATGTGAGGGGTGATGATCAGCTTATTGCTGTCCTGGATTTTCAGAAGAGGATTCTCCGGGTCCATGGGCTCTTTGCAAAGCACATCCAGGCCTGCTGCCCCAATAGAACCTTCTGTAAGAGCGGTATACAGATCTGCCTCATTGACGATCGCACCTCTTGCCAGGTTCAGAAAAATGGCGGTCTTCTTCATCTTGCGGAAATTTTCCAGGGTCATCAGATTCTCTGTATAAGCATTCAGTGGTGCATGTACAGACAGGATATCAGACCGGGAAAGAAGTTCATCCAGGCTTACCTGCTCATATACGGTATTGTATTTACTTCCTGATGCGGAATAGCACAGAATATGGCATCCAAAGGCTTCCGCAATCTGCGCCACCTTCCTGCCAATAGCTCCAAGACCAATGATTCCCCAGGTTTTTCCATTTAATTCAAAAAAGTTCTGCGCAAAATGGGAGAAGCAGGAGCCCTTTGAATATTCGCCTGATTTCACATAGTTATCATAATAATTCAGTTTTTCCAATACGTAAAAGAGTAAGGCAAAGGTATGCTGCGCAACTCCATTTGTAGAGTATCCTGCAACATTATATGCAGCAATTCCCCGTTTTTTCAGATAATCTCCATCAAGGTTATTAAACCCGGTGGCCGTCAGACACACAAGCTTCAGATTCTTTGCTTTTCCGATCGTTTCCTGGCAGATTGGAACCTTGTTAACTACGATCACATCTGCATCCAGAGTTTTTGCTTCCATTTCATCCGCTGTTGTAGTATGATAAATCACTACTTCTCCCAATGCCTCAAATGGAGTAAACACCATGTCTTCTCCCAGGCTGTCAGCTTCCAGAATTACAATTTTCATAACATCATCCTCGCTTTCTTTTGTTTGATTTCAACATTATCTTAAAAAGGGCGCAGGATGTAACTCCTGCGCCTTTGCATGATAGCTATGCCATAAATTCCCGAATAATCTCTCTCATGATCTTCTCTTCTTCCGGTGTAAGCATTTTACTGAAATGGCTGCCGGATGCAGCAGTTTGCTTAATGCTGCTTGTAATCCGATCGATCACCTCTTCCTGAAGAACAGGATCTATCTTCTTTTCTGCCGGAATCTCTTCTGCCCAGGTGCGCATCTGCTCCACATAATCAGCAAGAGTATTCATTACCAGTTCTTCCTTATAAGAAAAATCCAGTGCCTGGCGCAAAAGCAAAAGCACAACAGGAAGTATGGCTCCCACATATAAGTAAGTCAGAGGTAATCCCTCTTCTAGCTTCAAAGCAAACGACAAATATACTGCTCCTCCAAGAACTGCTGTGGATAAAAGTGCCGGATACCAGACCAGACGATTCATCCTGTGCAGAAGTCTGTCTCTTGTCTTCCACAGGTTCAGCCATTTCTCTTTCAGATTTACCTTGCCTGCACTTCCTGTGCTTCTGTTTCCTGTTATTTTACTTCCTGTACTTTTTAACATTCTTCTGTAGGTGAGGTTTGTTGCCAGCATTCCAATTGCTCCCACAGCCCCAATGGCTGCCATACTGTAGAGCAATATATGCAAGTCCATGATTTTTTCCAGCATAATGTCCTCCTTCACAGATAAGCTTTAAGAACATTATACCTCTATGTACATTTATGGGAAACATAATTCGTTCGTCAAATTCCTGCCAAAGCTGCGCTTTTTC
>CAKRKL010000183.1 GCA_934358405.1 uncultured Blautia sp. | reverse complement strand
TACATTGTAAAGAAAATGTGGATTGATCTGTGCCTGCAATGCCTGAAATTCGATGTCTTTATTTACCATTTCCATCTCAACGACCTGTTTCAGCAGCTTTTCAATCTTTTCAATGGTCTGGTTGAAAACAGAATTCATCTCTCCGATTTCATCGGTTCGTTCTTCCGGTAGACGCACTGAGAAATCTCCTTTTGCAAATTTTTTCATAGCATTACTGGTTTGTTCAATAGGTCCAGTAATTCCACGCGCCATAATATTTGCAAGAAAAACACACAGCAGAATACTGATTCCGATTAACAGCGCAGTGGTTTTTTCCAGTTCCCGGGCCGTTTTCTGCAAAAAACTGGTAGGAATCATTCCCACAACCGTAAGTCCCGTATCAGAGCTTGTCTGGTAAACGAGGTTGTAAGCTTTCCCATCCAGATTAAGCCGAAGATTCCCGGAATTTCCATTAATCTGATCCACCCATTTCTGATCCTTCAAATCCGCATTTTTCCCGGCACTTTCCAGCAGAATATTTTTGTCCTGGTCCAATAAAAATATATGGGCAGACAAGGACTCCTGTGCTGTCAGAGTCATTTTCTTTAAATAGCTGATTTTTATAGAAGCCCGCAAAACTCCAAGAGGCTCCATAGTCAATACATCTTTTATCTGTTTTGCCATATAAATCAGATTTTCGTCCGCTGCATTATAGTAAACACAACGTCCATTTGCATTTTCTGCCATTGTGCAGGAAATTTCGGAGCTTTCTTCATTGATTCCTCTGTCATTGGAAAGAAGATGGTTTGCACCATTATATCCGTACAGCTGAATATCATTCATATATATGCTCGTATATCCCTGCAGCAGCAGACGTCTGATCTGACCTGCCCTTGAATAATAAGAATAAAGCTCGGAACCGTCAGATTTATATGGTTCATCTGATTCCAGTTCTGCCTGTACAATACTATTATTCGCGATATACTCAAATGAATTTTCCACCATATCGAAATAATGATCCAGATTAACAGACAGCTCATTAATCACTCCTGCCGATTGTTTCACAGTCTGCTCTGTTACAATTTCAGATGCAGACATAAACTGGAAAAAGCTGGTTGCCAAAAGCACAACCAACGTAATGCCTAGTGTACAATACAGATATTTTCTCTGAATTGAAAGATTCAGAAACCATTTTTTTAACTTTTTCATTTTTCATCCACCTTATAAAAGCCGGTACATTGTTTCAGGCAATGTACCGGCTTCCTGTTATAAATATCCTTTATAAGTACTGACTGAATTCAACCTTCTCTTTATTCGGTCCTTCGATAGTGAAAAACTTTACTCCGTTTTCCCAGAATGGTAAAAAATGAATACTGTCCTGTGTGGTATTCAAACCAACCTCGTTAACGTACTGATAAATTTCTTCTATGTCCTTAACATCGAGTGCAACATGATCAATTGCACCAGCCCGAAGGACTGCTGCATGATTCTCATATGTTTCTACAACCAGAGTTCCAAGCTTCAGAAATACAACCTTCTCATCTGCCTCTTTATTAACTGTTTCAAAAGCGGTTTCAAAACCCAGTTTATGGTAAAAATCTACAGTTTTATCAATATCGTTCGTTGGAATTCCAATGTGCTGGACACCTGTTGAATAGTTTTTCAAATCCATTTTCGATCTCCTCCTATGTAGCCTGAATGTTTTAGCCTGTTAGAAATTTGCTTTGCCAAACAGCTTTTTTACAATATACGCACAAGTTTTCTTGTTTGTCAAGATTGTAAATCATCATTCCAACATCATTCCAACATACTGTTTGTTATTCAAAATCCAAACTCATTATAATCCTCTGGCAAAAATCTATGGTAAATAAAGTGAAATCCCTCATCCTTAAAGCAGTAATAATACGTATCGTCTGCCTTATCCAGAAAACGGATATAGAAATCAAATTCTCCATTGTCCATTTCCTGACTTTCTGTTTTTTCCCAGTAGGAAGCAAACAGATCAAGTAACTTCTCCTTCGTGCAATCATGCTGTTGAACCAGTTCAATGAGAACTTTGATAAATTCATTCTCTTTCATATTCTCATGTACATAAACGCTTCCCGGCTCTGGAATATAGAAACAGAATCTGTCCCCTTTATGGGACACTTCTACTTCACCGAGCTTCGAAGTCAGCTCCTCTGGCATGTTCTGCAAACGGGATAACATTTCTTCTGCGCTGTCCTGTGCAGAAAAGAAATGATTCAGGGAAGACAGCGGATAATATAAGTGAATCTTCTCTTCTTTAAATCC
>CAKRKL010000182.1 GCA_934358405.1 uncultured Blautia sp. | reverse complement strand
TCTTTATCCGGTGTGGTAATAGGTGCAATACCATAATTTTCTACCAGAAAGTTCAGAATATTAGGAGACAAAAACGCCGGAAGAGAAGGACCAAGACGGATGTTTTTGATACCCAGGTGCAAAAGCGTTAACAGGATGCAGACTGCCTTCTGTTCATACCAGGAGAGAACAAAGGAAAGCGGAAGCTCATTTACAGAACATCCAAAGGCATCTGAAAGTGCCACGGCAACCTGGATTGCACCATAAGCATCATTGCACTGACCCATATCCATCAGTCGCGGCAGGCCACCGATTTCTCCAAGATCGAGATCGTTGAAACGGAATTTTCCGCATGACCAAAACCGGTTGTTACTTTTGTACCGCCGTTGATGCCTGTGCGTATCTGCTTTTTTTGTAACCACCCAGCTCCAGTCCACCACAGCATGGAACTTCCATTCTTACAATTGTCACACTTTGAATGCTGTTATTTTGAAGAATGGCAGTCAGTTTCTCACTATAATCCACCTGATCTAATTTCGGACAACCAATTAGTGTCACCTTATTTCGAATAAAATCCTGATGAAAGCTGGCATAAGTATAAGCAGTGCAATCGGCTGCGATTAAAAGCTTTGCGCCGTTAAAATATGGTGCATTAACAGGAGCCAGTTTAATCTGTACCGGCCAGTTCTGAAGAGCTTTTTCCTGTGCTTCTTTTACGGCTTCTTCATCATATTCAGGGGCTTCTCTTTCTTCAAAAGAAATGGCCCCTGTGGGACATTCCGGGAGACAATCACCCAGTCCGTCACAGAAATGCTCTCTTACCAATTCCGCTTTTGGGTTAATGATATCAATAGCATTTAACTTTTGTTTCTGCTAGAAGTATAGTCGGATAAATACAACTTGTATGTTTGATTTCCAACAAGAAAAATGATTTTGAGAAAAATATTTACCAGTTGTAAGAAAAAGTCCTTTCTTTTTTGGTGAATTCTATTGTTATATGATTTCGTAAGTGATATACTTAAACGCAAGAAAAACCGTGTAAAATTACAGCTTGCTTTTGGCACGGTTTCTTTTATACAGAATAGTTAGTTTGTACTAACAAAAGATTGACATAAAAGACTATAGCATAGTAGATTTTAGAAAATATAATCAACAAGCTATACAAGGAAGGAAAATGTGATGCTAATGAATATTTTTGAAGGCATATTGATTCCGTTCGTTGGAACAACGCTAGGTGCAGCATGTGTGTTTTTTATGAGAAAAACACTTAGCAAGTTAGTGCAACGTGCACTTGCAGGATTTGCAGCAGGCATAATGGTTGCTGCTTCAATCTGGAGTCTTCTGATTCCGGCTATTAAACAATCTGAGAATATGGGAATTTTATCGTTTGTTCCGGCAGCTGTTGGGTTTTGGATTGGTATATTGTTTTTACTCACACTCGATCATTTGATTCCGCATCTTCATGTTGGAAGTGATCAGGCAGAGGGACCGAAAAGCAAGCTTGGCCGTACTACAATGATGGTGTTGGCAGTTACACTACATAACATCCCTGAAGGTATGGCAGTCGGTGTAATGTATGCAGGATTTCTTGCTGAAAATGCACAGATTACAGCAACAAGTGCACTTGCTTTATCTCTTGGAATTGCTATTCAGAATTTTCCGGAGGGAGCGATTATATCCATGCCGCTTAGGGCAGAGGGCGAAAGTAAGGGAAAGGCATTTCTCGGAGGTGTACTTTCAGGAGTGGTTGAACCGATCGGAGCAGTACTGACGATTCTTGCGGCACAGCTGGTAATCCCGGCGTTACCATATTTACTGAGCTTTGCAGCAGGAGCTATGCTATATGTTGTGGTTGAAGAACTAATTCCAGAAATGTCGCAGGGACAGCATTCGAATATCGGTACGCTTTTCTTTGCACTTGGATTTAGTTTGATGATGATCCTGGATGTGGCACTGGGATAAGGGAAAAGGAAGAATATTACCAACTTTTCCAGGAGCAGGCGGAAGTATAAATGATGAAGGCACCAGATGAAATGAGGGAATTGCATAAGCAGTTTTATGCTTATATGAAAAAAATGAAGAAATGCGGATACAAGGCGAAAAAGGTACAGTGATTGGAGAAAAAAGCATGAAAAATGAAGAATATAAAAAATTGTCAATTAAAGAGTTTACAAAAGCAGCAGGAAGATATGAAAGTAACCATGCTGGCATTTACGAAATGTGCAAGAAGGATTATCCGGATATTCTGGAAGAATTAGAGAAGGAGCCATTTAGAGATTTATTGGATGCAGGCTGCGGACC
>CAKRKL010000181.1 GCA_934358405.1 uncultured Blautia sp. | reverse complement strand
CTCGTAAAACAAAACTAAAGGAGACAAATGAATATGAAAAACAAAAGTACCCTGTTTCTGGTGCAGGCAGCGCTGATTGCTGCTGTCTATGTTGTACTGACACTGGTGTTCGCACCTTTTAGCTATGGAGAAATCCAGGTTCGAATTTCCGAAGCCCTGACCATTCTCCCATTCTTCACACCAGCTGCCATCCCAGGCCTCTTTGTAGGCTGCATTCTTGCCAACCTGCTTGGCGGTGCTATTCCTCTGGATATTGCATTCGGAAGTATTGCCACCCTCATCGGAGCTGTATTTACCTACAAGCTTCGTAACAGCAATAAATGGCTGGCACCGATTCCGCCGATTGTTGCAAATGCAGTTCTGGTTCCGTTTGTACTGCGTTACGGATACTCCGTCAACCTTCCGATTCCGCTTATGATGCTTACCGTAGGTGCCGGAGAGGTGATTTCCTGCGGAATTTTTGGTATGGTGCTTCTCACTGCACTTTCCAAATACCAGAATACCTTATTTGGCAGACAGGCTTCTGTAAAATAAATTCATAATAAAAATCAGCTTCTATTTGATTTTAATTCACATGCGAAACTATAAATATCCGGCTGAGAATTGGTTTTATAAACGATTCTCAACCGGATATTTTTTATTATCACTGAAATCCCCGCAGCTTCTTCAGAATTCGCTTCTCCATCCTTGACACCTGCACCTGTGAAATTCCCATTTTTCCCGCCACATCCATCTGAGTCATGTCCCTGAAATAACGAAGCCCTATCAGCTGCCGTTCTTCAGGCTCCAGCTTTCCCAGTATTTCCTCCAAAAAAATTTTATTCAGAAGCTTCTGATGGCAATCTTCTTTCTCCGGAATTCTGTCTAACAAAAGCAGGTCTGTTCCATCCCCCTGATACACGGTTTTGTAAATAGAATCCACCTCAGCTGCAGATTCCATAGTCATAGCGAGCTCCTCCACAGGCATGTTCATTTCCTTGGAAAGCTCCCGAATGTCTGGCTCCCTGCCAAGCCTTTTCTCCATTTCCTCTTTTACTTTATAAATCTTATATTGGTTTTCTTTTATAGAGCGGCTGACCTTCAAAATCCCGTCATCCCGAAGAAAGCGCTTGATTTCTCCTACGATCATTGGAACTGCATAGGTGGAAAACTTCACATCAAAGTCCGGATTAAACTTATCCACTGCTTTTAGAAGACCAATACTTCCAATCTGAAACAGGTCCTCCATTTCCACTCCTCTTCCCAGGAAGCGCCTGGTCACACTGTATACCAGCCCTATGTTTTCTTCAAACAAAGTATCTCTTGCTTCTTTATCCCCCTGGTGCGCACGCCCGATGAGAGCAAGAGTATGATCCATGTACCCTCCTGATCATTTTCCTATTTTTTTGTTCATATGCACGCAGGTTCCTTTTCCAACCTGGGAGGTTACCTTCACCTCATCCATAAAAGCTTCCATAAAGGTAAATCCCATACCGGATCGATCCTGATCTGCCCTGGTAGTATATAAAGGCTCCATTGCTTTGGAAACATCCGGAATGCCTACTCCATCATCCTCAATATCCAGATAAATGGTATTCTCCTTTCTTCTGCACTTCATCCGAATCTTATGTATCTCTCCTTTGTATCCATGAATGATACAATTTGTGACAGCTTCTGATACTGCTGTTTTTAAGTCTGCTACTTCCTCCAGTGTCGGATTAAGCTGCGTACAAAAGGCTGCTGCCATCACCCTCGCCAGGCCTTCATTCTCCGGCCTGCTGTCAAAAATAATAGTTGCTTCATTAGAATTTTCCATCATACACTTCTCCCTTCCATCTGTACTTCCTGCTCTGCTCTTTCTACCTCCAGAAATCTGCTTACGCCTGACAGTCTCAGAAGCTTCTCAATATATCCGCTTACATGGCAGGCCTTCATACAGCCTGAACGCATTCCAAGCGCCCGATATCGTCCCATGATCAGTCCCACCCCGGAGCTGTCCATAAACTCAGTATCCCCAAAGTCAAAGCAGATAGTCCGAATATAAATTTTTCCCATAATACGATCAGACTCTCTGCGGATCTGATCCGATGCCAGGTGATCCAGCTCTTGTGGAAGCTTAATGTTCAAACAGGTTCCCGTTGTTTCAAAAACAGGCTTCATGCGTAAAACCCCCTTATTCTATTTTTTCCATTATTTTAATTTTTATACTGCTGCCAGGAAATTTCATCCACATTTCCTGTGATATTAAAAAGGAGATGTACAAGAAAATGTACATCCCCAATTCAGAGGTTTCTCTTAATTGTATTTCATTC
>CAKRKL010000180.1 GCA_934358405.1 uncultured Blautia sp. | reverse complement strand
CATCGTCATTGGGTGTTTCCAGAATAAATGGTTTGCCTTCCAGTGCCGGGTGGCGGATAACCCGCACCAAGGCGTCCAGTCCGATCTGGCCCTCGCCGATTTTGGCGTGGCGGTCCTTGTGGCTGCCAAGACCGTTCATGCTGTCATTTAAGTGAATTGCTTTCAAGTGGTCAAGACCTATGATACGATTGAACTCATCCAGCACTCCGTCCAGATCATTTACAATATCATAGCCGCCATCCCATACATGACAGGTATCCAGGCAAATTCCAAGCTTGTCTTTCTTTTCCACCAGATCCATAATGGCACGAAGTTCTTCAAAACAGCTTCCCACTTCAGACCCTTTCCCAGACATGGTTTCAAGAAGAACGGTTGTGGTCTGTTCCTCTGTAAGAACTGCGTTCAGAACCTCCGCAATTTTTTGGATTCCAATCTCAATCCCCTGCCCTACATGGCTGCCCGGATGAAAATTATAATAATTTCCAGGTGTAAACTCCATGCGCTTCAGATCATCTGCAAAGGTCTCCCGCGCAAATTCCCGTAAATCCTCTTTAGCGGCACAGGCATTTAAGGTATACGGCGCATGAGCCACAATTTTTCCGAATTCCTGTTCTCCTGCAAGCTGTAAAAGCTTCTCCACATCTGCCGGATCAATAGCTTTGGCCTTTCCCCCTCTTGGATTTCTGGTGAAAAACGCAAATGTATTTCCTCCATTTTTCACTGTCTGCCGCCCCATAGCAGCGTAGCCCTTCGATGATGAAGTATGATTTCCTATATATAACATATATTTTTTCCTTTCTGGTTTTTCATTCTGGTATTTACTTATTTTATCATCCCAGTCCTCATTTTCAAGATATTTATTGACGAAAAACCGTTTTCTTTTTATACTATTACAAGGTGTGTTCTTCTGGAAAAAAGTACTTTTGCCGTAGCTGTCAGGATACATGTCAGTTACCCTTTGTCTTATATTTACAGAATTCATGCATAGAAAAAAAGGAAGGAAAGAATTATGAAAGAACGCGAAAAATTCTCATCCCGGCTGGGCTTTATTCTGATTTCAGCCGGCTGCGCCATCGGCATCGGCAATGTATGGCGCTTCCCTTACATCACCGGGCAGTACGGCGGTGCAGCCTTTGTGCTGATCTATCTTCTGTTTCTTGTTATCCTTGGATTGCCTATCATGGTTATGGAATTTGCAGTAGGCCGCGCAAGCCGCAAATCTGCAGCCAAAAGCTTCCATCTTCTTGAGCCTAAGGGTACTAAATGGCACCTTTACAGCTATGGGGCAATGCTTGGCAACTACCTGCTGATGATGTTTTACACCACAGTCGGAGGCTGGATGCTTGCATACTTTTTCAAAATGGCAAGCGGAACCTTTACAGGCCTTGACACAGAAGCTGTAGGAAATGTCTTTAACACTCTTCTTTCCAATCCAGGCGAGATGACCTTCTGGATGATGATCGTAACTGCCTTTGGCTTTGGTACCTGCTGTATGGGACTGCAGAAGGGCGTTGAGCGTATCACTAAGGTTATGATGGTTTGCCTGCTTACCATTATGGTTGTCCTTTGCATCAAAAGCTGCACCCTTCCAGGGGCTATCGAGGGCATTAAGTTCTACCTGCTTCCTGATTTTGGACGTCTGAAAGAAAACGGACTGCTCTCCGGTATTTACGCTGCTATGGGACAGGCATTTTTCACCTTAAGCCTTGGAATCGGTGCTATGGCGATCTTCGGAAGCTACATTGACAAAGACCGAAGCCTTATGGGAGAGTCCATCCAGATTGGTATTCTGGACACCTTTGTGGCACTGATGGCCGGACTTATTATTTTTCCGGCGTGCTTCGCTTACAATGTAAGCCCCACACAGGGCGTTGGCCTTGTATTTGTAACACTTCCGAATATGTTCAACCAGATGATGGGCGGACGTTTCTGGGGAGCACTGTTCTTTATCTTCATGACCTTTGCTGCCCTTTCCACTATCATTGCCGTATTCGAGAACATCTTAAGCTTTGCAATGGATCTGTGGGGATGGAGCCGTAAAAAAGCCGTTCTGGTAAACGGTATCGCCATTTTCGTTCTGTCCATGCCATGCGTGCTTGGATTCAACGTGTGGAGCGGTATTCAGCCTCTTGGCCCAGGAAGCACCATTCAGGATCTGGAGGACTTCGTTATCTCCAACAACCTGCTTCCCCTTGGCAGCCTTGTTTACCTGCTTTTCTGCGTTACACGCTACGGGTGGGGCTGGGATAATTTCATCAAAGAAGCAGACACAGGAAACGGCATCAAGTTCCCGAAATGGGCACGTCCATATCTCACCTA
>CAKRKL010000179.1 GCA_934358405.1 uncultured Blautia sp. | reverse complement strand
CTCGAAAAAATCCAGCTGGATGACATGCGTCCTTCCAGCCGTAAATATCCATACATTGATTTCCGTCCTAACCGTGAAATCGGAAATGAAGTTCTCATGGTTGAGAATCTTTCCAAAACAATTGACGGCGTAAAGGTTCTGGATAACATTTCCTTCACTCTCGGACATGAGGATAAGGTTGCCTTTGTTGGTGCAAATGAGCAGGCAATCACTACCTTCTTCAAGATCATTACCGGCGAGATGGAGCCGGATGAGGGAAATTACAAATGGGGAATTACAACTACACAGGCTTACTTCCCGAAAGACAACACCAAGGAATTCGATAATGACCTTACCATTACAGACTGGCTGACTCAGTATTCCGAGATCAAGGATGCAACTTATGTACGTGGCTTCCTTGGACGTATGCTCTTCCCAGGTGAGGATGGTGTAAAGCGTGTACGTGTACTTTCCGGTGGTGAGAAGGTTCGCTGCCTTCTTTCCAAAATGATGATTTCCGGTGCAAATATCCTGATTCTGGACGAGCCAACCAACCATCTGGATATGGAATCCATCACAGCACTTAACAATGGTCTGATCAAATTCCCGGGCGTAATTCTGTTTACCTCTCACGACCATCAGTTTGTTCAGACAACTGCAAACCGTATTATGGAGATTCTGCCAAACGGTACTCTCATCGATAAGATCACCACTTACGATGAGTATCTGGCAAGTGATGAAATGGCTAAAAAGCGCCATGTATTTGAAATTAACGAGGAGGATGCTCAGGATAACTAAGAGCATCCGCCTGTCGGCAGACAACAAAACAGGAGGAGATTCCCTGCGGAATCATCCTCCTGTTTTGTTATAAGTTATTTTTATGCTTTTTTGTTTGCAAATGTAACTCTCAGGTAATCTGATGGATAGTAATATTTAATTGTACCCTTCTTGGTGGTCATCTCCCCTGTATAGGCTACTCCCTTGGAGTTCGCCGGTATCAGACAGGAATAATATCTGGTAGCGCCATTAGCCGATGCATAGGAACGATTCTTCTGTAAGGCAAGCTTCTTATTCACAAATCTTCTGAATAATACGTTTTTGCTCTTGAAATCATATTTCTCATAAGCATTCTTGTTCAGCTTTCGCTGCATGGATACACCGGATTTTCCGGAAATGATCAGTGGTAAGGTTGTAATATTGCCGCCTGTACGTTTCAGCCAGATTTTTCTTCCCTTCTTAACGGTCTGGGATTTTAACGGGCTGTGATCCTTCATAACGCTCTTCTTAATCTTAACCTTAGAGTTCTTGGAGGTCGTTGTCACACGAACCTCTACTGTACCGGAGGTAGCCTTCACACATGCAATGATTCCACGATTGGCAGCACGGTTTTCTTTAAAATATGTGGAATTCGTGACCTTGGATTTCTTACGGCAATCCTTCATAGCCATTGCTTCCTTGCCATATGCATACACAATATCATATTTCGCATCGGCTGTCTTGGGAATGATCTGCAGTACGTATTTACTGATCGCATTTTGGCTGATATTCTCATTGACAACGTGAATGCAGTTTCCTTTCTTTACGGTAGCCTTAAAAGTCTTCGTGGCTGCGGATACCGATACGGTGCAGAGCATAGTCATCACAACAAGCACTGCTCCAAGCAGCAATTTCTTAATCCTTCTTCTCTCTTTCATAAGACCTCCTTACTGCCCTTTAGGGGCTGATTGTTCTGCTATCTTTATATGTATATTTTAACATATTTTTTCCAGCTTTTGTAAATTTTAATTACTCTTCTTTTACTGTAATATCAGCCAGTTTGCCTCCAGTCACCTTCAGAAGAGCATCTACCGGAACCTTTAAGGTCAGACCGATTCTGCCGCCGCTGATATAGATTTCCTGAAAAGCACCTGCAGATTCGTCAAATACCACCGGAAAAGGTTTCTTCATTCCAATGGGACTGCAGCCGCCACGAACGTAGCCTGTGATCTTGGTAATGTCTTTTACATGGATCATATCAACAGTCTTCTCTCCCACAGCCCTTGCTGCTGCTTTGCGATCCACTTCCTTCTCAATAGGTACTACAAAAACATAATAGCCGCCGCTTTTTCCTTCCATTACCAGTGTTTTAAAGGATTGCTCATATGGAGCGCCTGTAATATCTGCGCAGTGAATTCCGTCAATAAATTCATCGCACTCATAGCTAAGTGCTTCATATTTGATTTTCTGTCTGTCAAGCATTCTCATTGCATTTGTTTTTGCTTCTTTTGCCATTCTGGGTCAACCTCCTGTTGTGTATTGGCATACTAATCATAATATAGCATGAGTGTCAAAAGATCTGTTTGATGATCTTTTTAACTGCCTGGGAATATTCATAAAACAAAAGCACCTCCAATTTTGTTGAAAGTGCTTTGTTTTATCAGATAGTATTTATCTTCTTATT
>CAKRKL010000178.1 GCA_934358405.1 uncultured Blautia sp. | reverse complement strand
CAAGGATACAGGAGCTTTCTGAATCTTCTGTATCCAAGACGGTGTCCCCTTTGCCACAGGATTCTTAAGGACAGCCGTGCTTTGATCTGTCCTGAGTGTGCGCAGGAACTAAAACCCGTTTCTGATCCAAGGTGTTACAAATGCGGAAAACCGGTCAAAGAAGAGGAAGAATACTGCAAAGACTGTATGGCCCATCCTGGTGCATTTGATCAGGGAAGAGGAATCTTTCTGTATGATGACCGGATGAAGTACTCAATTATGAAATATAAATATTTTGGCTGCCGGGAATACAGCAGATTTTATGGAAGAGCATTGTATCTTTACGGGAAGGATATGCTGGCATTGTGGAAGCCGGAGAGCATTGTCCCGGTTCCTCTTCATTGGAAAAAACGCCGTGCGCGAGGATTTAACCAGTCTGAGCTGATTGCAGAAGAACTATCTGCAAATACCGGAATTCCTGTAGACACGTGTATGCTTAAAAAGATAAAGGCAACCAACTCACAGAAGAAGCTGGATGCGGCAGGAAGAAGAAAGAATCTGAAGGAAGCATTTCTGGTGACCGGAAATCCTGCAGGAAAGTGTATTTTGCTTGTTGATGATGTATATACTACAGGAAGTACTATGGACGCACTTGCACATGCGCTTTTGGAAAAAGGTGCGTCTCATGTGTTTTTTCTGACTGTATGCATTGGAAGGAACAGGTAAAAAAATACTTTTCATGACATGGGATATATGATACAATCATCCTGTATGAGTATAGCTTTTTAGCTTTAAAAGAATTGCATAAGGAGCCATTTATGATAAACGAAGAAAAAGTAAAAATAATGGACCGGCTTGCTTTATATGAAAAACAGGAAGGCAGGAAATATCTTCCGATAAGCAAGTATTACAGGAGTGATTATATCGGTCTGGCACTGATTAAGAATTTTTTTCTTGTTACAATTGGATATGGACTGATACTTGCCCTGATCGCAGCATATAATCTGGAATATCTTCTTGATAATGTTCACAAAATGAATCTGATTGCTCTTGGAGTAGTGGTTCTGGCAGGATATGCAGGTACGTTGGTGCTGTATACGCTGCTTACTTATATTCAGTATACAGTGAAATATCACAGAGCAAAGAAGAGCGTGAAGGAGTATTATTCTCAGCTGACCAGGCTGGAGAAGATTTATAATCGCGAGGAGAAGAAATTCACAGGACGTGAAATGTCAGGAGGATACAGAAAATGACAGCATTACTTGAATTAAAGCAGAAAATTAAAGAAATATATGGACAGTATGAAATGTATATCCTGCCTGTGATGAAATTTATTCTTGCGCTGGTATATTTCTTATGGATCAATTCCAATATGGGATATATGTCACAGATAGATAATGTGTTTGTCATATTGATTCTGGCTCTGATCTGTTCTATATTGCCATCTTCGGCAATGATGTATATCGGATTTGTTTTGATCCTTGCCCATAGCTATGCACTGGGGATAGAGGCAGCAGCATTTATGCTGGTGATCATTTTGCTGATGCTGATTTTTTTCATGAGATTCAGCAGTGAACAGAACATAACATTTGTATTCACTCCGCTTTCTTTTGCATTTAGCATTCCGGCACTGCTTCCTATTGGAAGTGGCTTGATGGAGAGCAGCTTATCTGCAATTCCGGCCGGCTGCGGTGTGATCCTGTATTATTTTATCCGCTTTTTAAGAGTTCAGTCAGCCGTTCTTACCAATCCAGAGCTTGAAATGACAGACAAACTGCAGATTATGGCAGATGGACTGGTTCAGAACTGGGGAATGTGGATTACTGTTGTGGCTTTTGTAGCAGTAACGCTGCTGGTAAACCTGATTCGTACACGTTCTTTTGATCATGCATGGAGAATATCCATTATTACAGGCGGCGTGGCATATGTATTTATAATGCTGGTTGGAAGCTTCGGAATGAACCTGAATGCAACTGTCGCAATGGTTCCGCTGCTGGTATGTACTTCTTTGGCAGTGCTGCTGGCATTGGTTCTTGAGTTCTTTGCATTTGGCGGGGACTACAGCAGAGCTGAAAGACTGGAATATGAAGATGATGAGTATTTTTACTATGTAAAAGCAGTCCCGAAGGCATCAGTAGCTACTTCCGAGCGAAGCATCAAGAAGATCAATGCTGAGCCTGTAAGAGAGGAGCGCAGGAACGAGGAAGCATCCGGTACCTATGCAAATCCGATCTTCCGTCAGGATGAAAGACCGAAGAAAAAGAAAGTGGCTGCACCGGCTGCTGACAGAAGCCCAAAACAGGCAAAAAAGCCAGAGGCAAAGGATGTGGATTTTGAGAAAAAGCTGGAGGAATCCCTGAAAGATCTCTGATAGCGAAATGATAAAGAAACAACGAAAACGGCTTCTCCTCTTTCAAAGAGGAGAAGACCTGTACCGGAAAGGAGTACGCTATGCAGGATATGGCAGTCACTTTATCAGGATATTTGTCGAAATTATCCCTGCCCAGTTTGG
>CAKRKL010000177.1 GCA_934358405.1 uncultured Blautia sp. | reverse complement strand
TGCGATGTACTGAGCGTATGCATTTACTCCCAGGAACTGAAGTGCTGCTTTCAGGAACTCGAATACTGCAACACCAATCAGAGCGGAAGAAACTTTACCACGACCACCGGTTACAGATACACCACCGATAGTACAAGCTGCAATCGCTTCCATTTCATAACCATATCCTAACTGAACAGATGCACCGCCGGCTTTTGCACCCATCATAAATCCTGCAAGACCGTACATAGCTGCGGCTTTTGCATAGATAATGATCAGAGTTTTCTTAACCGGAACACCAGCAACCTCTGCTGCCTGTGCGTTTCCACCGATTGCATACATGTATTTTCCATGACGGGTCATGTTAAAGATGAACCATGTGATAACACCAACTATAATTGCGATCCATACCAGGTAGCTCATTCCAAGGAACTTATTTGTAGCAAGTCCTGTGTACTCGCTTACATATCCACCAAGAGGAGTTGCATTTGTGTAAATACTGCAGATACCATAAACGATCTCCATCATAGCCATTGTGGAAATGAATGGAGGTACATTTAAATATGCAATAAAGAATCCGGTTACCAGACCGAAAGCTGCACAAATCAGCATAACGACCAGAAGTGCAAGCCAGATATTTAACGGTTTCATGTCCGGATAGAACTTAGCGGAATAATCAAGTTTCTGAAGCAGTGTACCTGCAATACATCCGCCAAAACCAATCATACGACCAGCAGAAAGGTCACATCCGGCTGTGATGATACATCCGGCAATACCAAGTGCGATTACCAGACGGAAACTCATAGTTGCAAGAATATTTGTCAGGTTGTTTGTTGTTAAGAAATTTGGTCTTGTAATTCCTGTAAATACGATAAGACAAAGCATGATGATGATAACACCATAATTCGTCATAATCTCTTTAAAGCTTAATTTCTTTTTGTTACCCATTATTTTTCTCCTCCCATCATCAGAATTGTGTAGCATAACCCATAACGTGTTCCTGAGTCATCTCTTCTCTTTGTGTAATTTCTCCACGCATCTTGCCGTTACACATAACATAAACACGATCAGACATACCAAGCAGCTCTGCCATTTCTGAGGAAACCATGATAATGGCTTTTCCTTCTGCTGCCAGGTCATTCATGATCTCATAGATCTCATGCTTTGCTCCAACGTCAATACCACGGGTCGGCTCATCCATAATCAGAATATCCGGGTCATTTGCAAGCCATCTTGCAACGATAACCTTCTGCTGGTTACCACCAGACAGGTTTGCGATATGCTCCTGCATGTTCGGAGTCTTGATACGCAGCTTCTTGATGCTGTCATCAACAATTGCATTAATTGTCTTATGATCAAGCACAAATCCAGCCTTCAGATGCTTATTATAAATAGAAACACCTACATTATCCTTGATGGAAAGACATCCAAAGATACCATTTCCACGTCTGTCCTCTGTGATCAGACCAATTCCGGCTTTCATGGCATCTGCCGGATGTTTGATATTTACTTTATTGCCTTTGATGTAAATTTCTCCGGAAGCAATTCCTCTCATTCCGAATACGCCTTCCAGAAGCTCTGTTCTCTGGGCTCCTACCAGACCACCGAATCCAAGGATCTCGCCTTTGCGAAGTGTGAAGGATACATCCTGGAAAGATTTCTCATGAATTGAGCTTAAATGCTTTACTTCCATGATTACTTCACCAGGTTTATTTTTTCTTTCTGGATATACGTTTGTCAGCTCACGTCCTACCATCTTGGTAATAATGTCTTCCGTAGACATCTCAGATGCCGGCCAGGTTCCTACATAAGTACCGTCTCGCATGATTGTAATATCATCTGCGATACGTTTGATCTCATCCATCTTATGAGAAATATAAACCATGGCAACACCCTTGTCTCTCAGATCATTCATGATTCTGAAAAGAGCTTCTACTTCATTATCAGATAATGAGGATGTAGGCTCATCGAAGATTACAACCTTCGCATTATGGGAAACTGCTTTTGCAATTTCTACGGACTGCATCTGTCCGATTGACAGATCACCAAGTAAAGCCTTTGGATCAAAATCCATTTTTACTTCTTTCAGCCAATAAGCTGTATCTTCATACATTTTTTTATGGTCAATTACCTGTAAAGGACCGAATTTCTTTGTAGGAAAACGGCCAAGGTAAAGATTTTCCGCTACTGTTCTTGCCGGAACCGGCTGCAACTCCTGATGCACCATTGCAATACCGTATTTCATTGCCTCATCAGGATTGTTGACTTCAATTTTCTTGCCATCTAAATAAATTTCTCCGGCATCCATTTTATAGATACCGAATAAACATTTCATCAAAGTAGATTTACCTGCACCATTCTCTCCCATGAGAGCATGTACTGTTCCCGGACGGAGTGACAGCTGTACATTGTCAAGTGCCTTAACACCGGGGAAAGATTTGCTGACGCCCTTCAGCTGCAGTTTGTACTCAGACATGTTTCTCCTCCCTTTCCCTTTTCTCAAAGAAAAGTACGGGTGCCTTTGCGTCACCCGCACCTTTCTGATTAAGAGCATTTTATATTATTTTGTAATATCTTTGATATCTGCTACGTTGTCTGTAGTTACTTTTACGTAATCACAGCCGATGTAGTGTTCATTTTCTTCGCCTGCCAGATATTTAACAGCTGCTTCTGCTGCTGAATGAGACTGGGAAATATGATCGTTAAATACAGTACCTGTCATTTTGCCTTCTTCAACTTTATCAAGAGCCTCGGACAGAGCATCAACACCTACAAGGAAGATGTCCTCGCCAACTGTACGTCCAGCTGCTTCGATAGACTGAAGAGCACCAAGTGCCAT
>CAKRKL010000176.1 GCA_934358405.1 uncultured Blautia sp. | reverse complement strand
CCAAGCTTCAAAAGCCCCAGGTCACCCCACTTGCCAGGACGGCGCATAATGCTGCGGATTCGCGCCAGCAGCTCCTCAAAAGCAAATGGCTTCACCATATAATCATCTGCACCGCAGTCAAGCCCTGTAATCTTGTCCTCCAGTTCTCCAAGTGCCGTAAGAAAAATCACAGGAGTGGATACATTTGCTTTCCGCGCCTCCTTTAACACCTGGGTGCCGTCCATGGAAGGCAGCATGCGGTCCAGGATCACAAGGTCATACATGCTCTCCTGCATGTAATAAAGTCCCTCCGCACCGTCCAGGCACACATCTACGGTGAAATTCTCTTTTTCCAGGCGAAGCTTTGTAATCTCCGCCAGTTCTTTATCATCCTCTATCATTAAAATACGCATTGTAAAAACCTTTCTGAGCTTATTTTCAATCTTGATATTTTTTTCATTGTACCATAGAAATCTAAAAAATATCTCTAAAAAATCAATCACTCATTTAGAGAAAAAATAGAGATTCCACTGCTATCTTTACTTCATCAGGAAACATAATTTCTGGCCATGCAATAAGTAAGGAAAAGAGGTTTTATCTTTGAAAAGAAAACGTGCTTTTAAAGGCATTTTGTTTATTCTGCCAAGCTTTGCAGGTGTCTGCCTGTTCTGGCTGCTCCCTTATATGGATGTGATCCGCCGTTCCTTTTTTTGCGCAGCAGGAGGACAGTTTACGGGACTGAAAAATTATCAGGCTGTCTTTTCCAACCAGGCATTTCTTCTGGCTGGGAAAAACACTATCCGCTTTTTCGGAACCTGCATTCCTCTCTTGGTTCTGCTGTCATTGATTACAGCTATGCTGATAAATGGACTAAAAGAAAAACACAGACAGATTCTGAAAACAGCCTTTTTACTTCCCATGGCAATCCCGGTTGCTTCGGTTGTGCTTTTATGGAGAGTTTTGTTTAATGGACAGGGACTTTTGAACCATCTGCTGTACCTGTTGTCCCTGAAAAACGTGGACTGGATGAATACAGGTGCCTCCTTTGGCGTACTTGTGATCAGCTATATCTGGAGAAACTTAGGCTATGACATTGTGCTCTGGCTGGCGGGGCTGTCTGCAATCCCGGAGTCCCTTTATGAGGCTGCCCATGTGGACGGGGCTGGAGCATGGAAATGCTTTACCTGCATTACCATGCCAAACCTTTGGCCCTCCCTTTTTACCATTGTGGTATTGTCCCTGCTGAACGGCTTTAAGGTATACCGCGAGGCCTATCTGGTAGCAGGAGATTATCCCCAGGAAAATATGTATCTTCTTCAGCATCTGTTCAATAATTGGTACAGAGACCTTGCCATCGATAAAATGTCTGCGGCAGCTGTAATCACAGGAGTGGTGATCATGGCACTGATTCTGCTTTTGCAGAGGGCATGGGAAGGGAATGCATAAGGATGAAAAAAATAACCGTATTTTTGCTTACGCTTTTGGCTCTTGTTTTTGTATTTCCGGTTCTGTTTCTGGCAGTGGGCTCCCTGATGGGAAAAAACGAGCTTACGGATCTGCTTCTGCCTGTTTTAAAAACAGGAAGCACAGGCTATGCCTCCTGGAAGCTGTTTCCGGAGTATCCCACTTTAAGGTCTTATGTGGAGGTGCTTCTGGACTCTCCGGAATTCTTCGTCATGTTCTGGAATTCCGTGAAGATCACATTAGGAGCACTGGCAGGCGAGCTTCTTGTAGGAATGCCTGCTGCCTGGGGCTTTGCCAGGTTTGATTTTCCCGGAAAAAAAGGATTGTTTACTTTGTATATCGCACTGATGATGATGCCATTTCAGGTTATGCTCCTTGGCAATTATCTGGTGCTGGATGATTTACGGCTTTTGGACTCGCTTTTGGGAATTATTCTCCCGGCGGTTTTCTCTACATTCCCCGTATTTATTATGTACCGCTTTTTTGAGGGAATCCCTCTGGCGCTTCTGGAAGCGGCAAGACTTGACGGCGCAGGTGAGCTTCGGCTGTTTTTTATGATTGCCATCCCCTTAGGTTCACCTGGCGTCATTTCTTCCATGGTTCTTGGATTTCTGGAATACTGGAACCTGATCGAGCAGCCTATGGTATTTCTGAAGACAAAGGAGCTGTGGCCCCTGTCTTTGTATTTGCCAAATATTGACATGGATCATGCAGGCACTGCTTTTGCTGCGTCTATGGTTGCCCTGATTCCGGCTGTACTGGTGTTTTTTGCCGGGCAGGATTATCTGGAGCAGGGAATTGTCTCTACGGCTGTGAAAGAATAAAAATGGCAGGGGGTAATTTTTGCTACCTTAGATTGAAAGCCAGATGAAAATAGCAAAAAAAGATTGGAGATTGACATGAAGAAAAAATTGATTGGTGCGGCGGGGATGTTTTTTGCCGTGATGCTGATTTTTACTATATTATCAAGAGCGGCGGATTCTGTGAATGTGATACAGATCCAGGTGAAAAATCCGCAGAATCAGATGGTAACCCACCAGGTGACCGGCACTGGAAAAGTGGAGGGCAGCCAGGAAATGGCGGTGTTTGTCCAGGAAAACCTGCAGGTGGAGCAGGTTTTGGTCCATGCCGGGGAAACGGTGAAAAAAGGGGATGCCCTTATGAAGCTTTCAGGCGAGAGCATTTCATCTGCCGCAAAGGAACTGGAAAATAAGATCAAAACCCTGGAAGGCCAGGTGAAGGATCTGGAAAGCCAGAAAAGTGTGGATAACCAGAAAAGAGCGTCTGAGCAGTCCTGGGCGGAGAATTCTTATGCGCTTGCTGCGCAGAGCGGAAATGTTTCTGTGGATAATGCCAGGGCAGAGGTGAATGTTGCCAGACAGCGCCTGGAGGAATTTTATCAGGAGAGAGAAGCAGCTGCGCAGGAAAAAAATGAAATGGCAGGCTTTACCTCCGGCGATACCGGGGAGGCAGCGGA
>CAKRKL010000175.1 GCA_934358405.1 uncultured Blautia sp. | reverse complement strand
TATGTACTGTACTGCTCAAATAACAAATATATGACCCGGGAAGAAAAGGCTATACATGGGATCCTCTATGCAGATGGCCCCTATGAAAGCCTTCCTGTGTATTACCTTTCCAGGGAGTGGGAATATTATCCGGATGTGCTGCTTACGCCTGGGGATGATCTGGAAAAATACTATTTTCAGTATCTGTCCATAGGGGAATATGGCGGAATGGAGCTGGATAATAAAAAGGGAAATCCTTACGGCAGCGGAACCTACCGCCTTCAGATCATGCTTCCTTCACAAAAGCATACATATGGCTTGTATCTGCCTGAGATTTATTCAGCCTATAATCTCTATGTAGACGGAGAGCTGCTGGAGCAGGTGGGAAATCCGGATCCGGATCATTATGAAGAGCAGGTTCAGAACAGAATGTTTACCTTTAAGGGAAATACCTCTGTGGAGATCATGATCGCAGTAACAGATAAAGCCTCCGCATCACCGGGAATCCAGTATGTTCCTGCATTTGGAAATCCTTTGAAGGTAAATACCATAAGAGGAATTCCTATATTTCTTAATTCCGCTGTATTTACCCTGGTTCTTCTGGTTCTGAGTTTTTCCATATGGACATTTTTCCGTACCAGAAGTCAGGCAAACGCTTTGTTTGCAGCTGTGTGTATCTGTGTCCTTGGATACACTTGCTATCCTCTTTTACATACGTATGTGGCTTTGCAGGTGCAGCCCTGGTCCAGCCTGGAAATGCTGTTTTATTTTCTGACATTTCCGGCAATGCTTCTCCTTGAATATGAGGTTACAGGAAAAAAACACAAATGGGTTTTGTGGATCACAGGCGCGGCAGCGGCAGCAGGTGTAGGCGTTACCATTGCGGGAATTTTTGCAGGAGGAATGGAAACAGCAGCTTTATCCTACGGAATATCCGGCATTACAAAGCTTTTGAAATGGTTTACGGCAGTGTGCCTGGTGGTAATCGCTTTTATTTATGGCGAAGGCATAAGAGGATTGCTGCTGCTTGTGGGAACTGTAATTTATGCCTCATCCCTGGCCGCTGACAGAATCTGGACTTTATACGATCCTATTATCGGAGGATGGTTTCCGGAATGGGGCGGCACCATCCTGGCAGGTGTGTTCGGGATCGTTCTGTGGCGGGAGCTTACAGATGGTTACAGGATGCGGCTGATTTATGAGGAACAATCTCGCCAGATGGAGCTTCGCCTGATGATGCAGAAGGATCATTATGAAAAGCTGACAGGAGCATTAGAAGAGGCAAGCAGGACAAGACATGATTTGCGTCAGTACATCCGCACTGCTTCCATACTGCTGGAAGAAGAGCATTATGAGCAGCTTAAAGAGTATTTTCATCAGTTTGCCAGGGAGAGCAGTGAAAAAATGCAGATGCCTGTGTGCTACTGCAAAAACATGTCCGTGGATGCTATCCTTCACTACTATGCAGGACAGCTGGAGACTGCAGGGGTCTGTTTTCGCCACTCTGTGGAGGTGCCGCCCAAAATGAAGATTTCAGACCTTGATATTTGCAGGATATTTGGGAATCTTCTGGAAAATGCAGTAAGAGCTGTCATAGAAGACAAGGAAACAGAAAAGCCCTATGTAAACTGCATCTGCAGGGTGCGCATGGGAAAACTTCTGATCAATATTGAAAACAGCTATTCCGGGGAAATACGAAGAAAAGGGGATGTTTTTTACTCCACAAGCCACAGTGGACAGGGAATTGGAACAGCCTCCGTCAGCAAAACCGCTGAGAAATATGGAGGCTATGCGGATTTCGAAGCGTCAGAGGGCGTTTTTTGTGCCAATGTATTTATCCCTCTGGAAAATGACAGATCATGAGAAAAGATAATTCAGGTATTCTTTCTTAATGGCGTTTGCACCGCGCTTGCGGATCTGAACTACTTCCTGGTTGTCAAGAAGAAAGCTGTCCTCAAGGGTTTTGTAGATGCGGTCCATATTTACAAGACAGCCCCGGTAGCAGGAGAGGAAACAAGGAAGATCCCGGATCAGTTCTTCAAATTTCTGAAAGGTAAGATAAGTTCGCAGAACCCCCGCATCTGTGTGAAGCTGGATGGCATTGTGAAAGGTATCTGCATATAATATGGTTTTTATGGGAACACGCACAGGCGTACGGTCACAGATCACTTCAATGTACCGCATGTCCTGTGCGTTTTTGATCTGGATGGCGTCAAGCACCTTCATAAGCTTGGCAGTGTCCAGAGGCTTCAGAAGATAATAGGCTGCCTGGACATCATAGCTTGCAACAGCGAAAGCATCACTGCTGGTTACAAATATCAAAGCGCAGGAATCATTAGCCCCGCGGATATGCGTGGCTATGTCCATACCATTGGTCTGATCCATGTAAATGTCAAGGAAGATCAGGTCGTATTTGCCTGGGGTATAGGCTTTTTTGAAGGCGGCAGGAGAAGCGAAGCTGTGAATCTGCACCATGATCTGCCGGTTCTGATAATAGGTCTGTACAGCCAAAAACAGGACGTCAAGATCCGTCTGTACATCATCAACAATTGCAATATTCAATGTATGTAACCTCCATATAAAAATGGCTTTTTTCCAAATATCACTAAAAGTGTCATCTTAGCCCATGTGTATTGTATTTGAAAAAGAAATCAGATATAGTTAACTCAAGGTGGTAAGGTACTTAAAAACAATTTTAATGACCTTAATATAATACCACAAATTACGAAAAAAGTGAGGTAGAATTATGAAAAACTGGAAAAAAGCTATGGCGATGTTATGTACTGCTGCAATGATCACAGGCTTTAGTGCACCGGTATGGGCAGAAGCAGCAGAAGAGACAGAAGCAGCAGAAGCAGCTGAAATTACAGAGCTGACCATTGATATGCTGGAGGAAGCAGCATACGAAGGAACCTGGTTGACCTTTGAACCAGGCTTCGACCTCTATGTACCAAGTAA
>CAKRKL010000174.1 GCA_934358405.1 uncultured Blautia sp. | reverse complement strand
TTCTCCGGTCTTCTGATTTCCTGCCTTGGAGCAGTGATGGATGTGGCAATGTCTGTGTGCAGCTCTATGTATGAAATTTATGCTCAGAATCTGAGCATGAGCCGTGGGGCACTATTTAAAGCCGGAATGCACGTGGCGAGGGATATGATGGGAACGGACAGCAATACGTTGATTTTGGCTTTTGCAGGAAGCAGTGTGAGCATGCTGCTTCTGGATTATGCTTATGATCTTCCTTACCAGCAGATTATCAACTCCAATAATATCGGAATCGCTATTATGCAAGGACTGGCAGGAAGCTTTGGAATTGTGCTGTCTGTGCCGCTTACGGTTTTGATCTGTACGTTCCTGTATCATGGGAAAGTTTTGCGTAAGGCAGAATAAAGCTTTATTATAATACCCGGCGCTTTTACAGTTGATGCTTTACTGTAAAATGCGCCCTTTTTAATGTTCTTTATTATTTTCCTTTTTTAATCGAATGAATGTTTGCTTTTTGCTCAGGGATATGGTATGATGACAAAGAATTTTAATCTCTTCTTTTTTAGAGGAAGTAATTTTGCAAAACATATTTTCAGGAGGCACTTATGATCTCATTCATCCGCGGAACCGTAGCTGATCTCACGGAAACCTCTGTAATCGTGGAATCCGGTTACATCGGTTTTGAAATAAATATGACAGGAAACGCCCTTGCCCAGCTTCACATTGGCCAGGAAGTGAAGCTTCACACCTATTTCCAGGTGAGAGAGGACGCTATGGTGCTCTACGGATTTTTCAATAAAGATGATTTGCAGGTGTTCAAGCTTCTGCTGGGGGTAAACGGTGTGGGACCTAAGGCTGCGCTTGGGGTGCTTGCCGGAATTACCGCCGATGAGCTTCGTTTCGCAGTGCTCTCCGATGATGTGAAGACCCTTTCCAAGGCTCCCGGCATTGGCAAGAAAACCGCCCAGAAGCTGATCCTGGAACTGAAAGATAAATTAAGCCTGGAAGAGGCCTTCGAGCAGAAGCTTGCCAACGAACAGGCGGGAGCAGCTGCGGCTGCCACAGGAGCCGGAATGACGGATGCCAAGCAGGAAGCAGTGGAAGCGCTGGTTGCCCTTGGCTACAGCAGCACCGATGCCCTTCGCGCAGTGCGCAAGGTGACGGACGCCGAGGCGGTAGACGTAGAATCTATTTTGAAGGCTGCTCTGAAAAATTTCTGAGCGTGCCCCAAAATCATTCCCGCAATCTGCAAGCCCCACTTTGCGGTATATTTTGCAGAAAGCCTTTTTCAAACAGGCTCTAAGCAGAATTTTGTATGTAACTGTGAAGACATAAGCGGTTACAATTCGTTTATATGAATATAAGAGGTAAATAATGGACAATCGCATTATAACAACAGACGTCATGGAAGAGGATTTTTCCCTGGAGGGAAATCTCCGTCCTCAGACCCTGGACGAATACATTGGTCAGGAAAAGACCAAAAACACCCTGAAGATCTATATAGAAGCTGCCAAGCAGCGCCACGATTCCCTGGATCACGTCCTTTTCTACGGCCCTCCCGGGCTTGGAAAGACCACGCTTTCCGGGATTATTGCCAATGAGATGGGCGTGCACATGAAGGTTACTTCCGGTCCTGCTATTGAGAAACCAGGTGAAATGGCAGCAATCCTGAACAATCTTCAGGAGGGAGATATCCTTTTTGTGGACGAGATCCACCGCCTGAACCGTCAGGTAGAGGAGGTTCTCTACCCGGCAATGGAGGACTTCGCCATCGACATTATGATTGGAAAAGGTGCTTCTGCCCGCTCCATCCGTCTGGATCTGCCAAGATTTACTCTTGTAGGAGCTACCACAAGAGCCGGCCTTTTATCTGCACCTCTTCGTGATCGTTTTGGTGTGATCCACCATTTGGAATTTTACAGCAAAAAAGAACTTACGACTATTATTATGCGCTCCGCTCAGGTGCTTGGCGTTGAAATTGACGTAAAAGGTGCCGGAGAGATCGCTATGCGCTCACGCGGAACTCCAAGACTTGCCAATCGTCTTCTGAAGCGCGTCCGTGACTTTGCCCAGGTAAAATATGATGGCAGGATTACTTATGATGTGGCTTGCTTTGCGCTGAACCTTCTTGAAGTGGATCAGTACGGCCTGGATAAGCTGGACCGCCAGATTCTTACCACCTTGATCGTGAATTTCAAAGGAGGCCCTGTAGGACTTGAGACCCTGGCAGCGGCTATAGGAGAAGACTCCGGAACTCTGGAGGATGTATATGAGCCGTATCTTCTGAAAAATGGGTTCCTGAACCGCACTCCCCGGGGCAGAATGGCCTCCGCACTTGCCTATGAACACCTGGGCTTTCCTGTTCCTGAAACATAAAAATGAAATGAGAGTCAAAAGGTTTTTGACCCCTTTGATACAAGAGAATGATTCGTAATTGACAAGAATATAATAATAGAGTAAAATAATGGTACAAGAAACAGTACAAAATATTGCACAATAATAAAAGGATGGTGAAATTATGTTAGCAGTAAATTATTCCACAATCAGAAACAATTTGAAAGATTATTGCGATCAGGCAACAGACAACCATGAAACTGTTATTGTAACCCGTAAAGGTGAAAAGAATGTTGTGCTCATGAGCCTTGAGAAATATAATCAGCTTGAAAAGGCTGCCCGGAATGCAGAGTATCTTGCCATGATAGACAGAGGGATTACTCAGTTATCAGCAGGAAATGGTCAGGAACATGAACTGATCGAGGCGGATGAATGAAAAAGTTATGGGCTGACAGAGCGTGGGATGATTATCTTTACTGGCAGACACAAGATAAAAAGACTTTGAAGCGGATTAACGAACTTATCAAGTCTATCGAGAGAGAGGGCCTGTCCCAGGGAATCGGAAAGCCGGAGCCATTGAGACATAGAAAAGCATGGAGCAGGCGGATTGATGATGTTAATAGGTTGGTTTACAACATAGATGAAAATGGGTTTCTTTGGAT
>CAKRKL010000173.1 GCA_934358405.1 uncultured Blautia sp. | reverse complement strand
GAGCAGGGAACTGTTAAAGGTTACACATATGATGTTGCAGCAGATGATATGGATGGTTACACCAAGCTTGTTCTTGACGAGATTGACAAATCCACAGAAGGATTTGCATGGTGGGAAGCAAAAATGCCTAGCGAAATCTCCAAGACTGCACAGGAAAATGTACAGCCTCTGCTGAACGGCGAAATGACTGGCGAAGAATATATGCAGTCCATCCAGGATGTATATGACATGCAGTAAGTATCAGCTTTGGCAATATAAGCTTTGAACTTCAAATGGGAGTGTTTGCCAGCAGACACTCCCATTTTTATGTTAGAAATCAGAAAGGAAGGAATTTTATGAACAAGGTATTAGGTAATAAGAAAGCGATATCCCTTTTCGTAGTTCCGGCGTTAATTATTTACACTATCATTGTAATGGTACCGGTTATCTGGTCGCTGTACTATTCATTTTTCAGCGGCAGCCCGGGACTTCAGTGGGAATTTGCCGGATTTGACAATTATGCAAGACTTTTCAGAGACAAGAACTTTTTAAATGCATTAACAGTAAACTGTAAATATGTATTGGTAGTAACCATTGGCCAGGTTGGAATGGGACTTTTACTTTCCCTGATGTTTAAATTCTGGCTGAGGAGATGCAAAACTATCGTAAGAACTCTGGTTTTCTTCCCTGTAGTACTTCCTACTGTTGCAGTAGGTCAGCTGTTTGCAAAGATTTATGAGATTCAGCCAAACTATGGTCTGTTAAACTCCTTACTTGACTCTCTTGGTTTTACAAACCTTGTTCAGCCATGGATCGGCCAGTCCAGCACAGCTCTCTGGGCATTGTGTGTAATGGATATCTGGGTAGCCATGGGATTCTATTCCGTAATTTTCTATGGTGCACTCCTTGATATCTCTGATGATATCCTGGAAGCAGCAAGAATTGATGGCTGCGGCGGATGGCAGTTATTCAAGAACATTCTTCTTCCACTGCTTCGTCCGATGGTAATCACCAGCCTTGTATTCAGCTTCTCCGGTACTGTAAAAATGTTTGAGTCCGCTATGGCTCTTACAAAAGGCGGTCCGGGAAGCGCAACCAAATCACTGTCCATGTACATGTATGATGTTGCATTTACCTACAATAAGGTGGGTTACGCCAGCGTTATCGCAATCGTGATCTTCCTGATCTGTGTAGTTGGTTCTCTTGTTATTAACAAATTTGATGTGAAAGACTGAAAGGAGGAAATATTATGAAAAAAGTAAAAGCAGCTTTTCGAGGAATTGTAATTTTCCTTCTTTGCATGATTGAAGTTTATCCGCTGTTTTGGATGCTTACAGCATCCTTCAAGAAACAGGCTGAGTGGAGTGAGAAACCTGCCTATGCATTAAATGATGGATTTTATTTCCAGAACTACTCTGATGCATGGACAAGAGGCCACATGTCCACATTCTTTAAGAACAGCTTGATTACCACATTGGTGGCGCTGGTATTTATCGTATTCTTCTCTGTAACAGTTGGTTTCGCTGTAACCAAGATGAAATGGAAATTCAGAAATGCAGTTGCACAGTATTTCCGTTTCGGTATTATGATTCCGGTAGCAATTGCTTTGATTCCGCTGTTTCAGATTTACAGCAGATCAAACCTGTTAAATACCAGAACATGTCTGATCATTACGTACATAGCATTTGGTCTGTCACTGTCCATTTATCTGGTTCAGGGATATCTTCGTTCCTTCCCGGATGATATTATGGAAGCTGCCGTTATCGATGGCTGCGGTATCTACAGACTGATGTGGCATATTGTAACACCACTTATGAAGAACTCCATTGTAACCGTACTGGTACTTCAGTTCTTCTTCAAATGGAATGACCTTCTGTTTTCCATGACATTCATCAGCGATTCTGCACTGAAGACAGTTCAGACAGGACTTCTGTATTTCTCTGATGAGTTTGGATCCAAGAACTGGGGTGCAATCTTTGCTTCTGTATCCATGAGTGTATTCCCGCTTTTGATCCTGTACATGGCACTGAATAAGAAACTGATGGAAGGTATGACAGCAGGAGCTGTAAAGGGTTGATATTATGGAAGATAAAAGGACAGAGCAGTACAGACAGGAACTGAAAAAATTTGTAATGTCTCACACGGAGGATGTGCTGAAGAATCCGCGAAGCTTTATCCGCTATCCATTTATTGATCCAGGCTCTGTTTATGATGGAAATGTATGGGACTGGGATACCTACTGGTCCGTATACGGCTTCCTGAATCTGGCGGATTCTTACGAGGATCCGTCTGTGAAGCCAAGAATTATAGAGCATGCACAGGGAAATATCCGCAACTTTTTTGATCATCAGCTTGAAGACGGATACATTCCTATGATGATCGAGGTTGCAGACTGGCCGGAGCCGTATCTGAATATGCGGCACAAAGAAGGAAAAATTATGAATATGCATAAGCCCTTCCTTTGCAGCCAGATGTGCCTGATCAGTGATTACACAGGAGATTACAGCTGGACTGAGGATTTTCTGCCTGGTGTAGCGAAATATTTCGACTGTTATGATCACTATTATTTTCACGAAAACAGTGGGCTGTATGTATGGCAGGATGATATTATGATCGGTATGGACAATGACCCGGCAACTTTTGGACGCCCGCCATTTTCCACTGCAAATATTTATCTGAACAGCTTTATGTGCGTAGAGCTTGAGGCTGGCGCAAAGCTGTACCGCCAGTTTGGAAAAGAGGAAGAGGCAAAGAAGCTTCTTGGGAAACGCGATGCTTTGATTACAGCTATCCAGCAGGAATGCTGGGATAAGCGTGACCGCTTTTTCTATTCCGTCGATGTGGATATTAAGACCAGAAAATACGATTGGTTCCATCAGGGACTTGGAGTTTTCTGGAAAACACTGCCTATCAAGATTCGTGTATGGTCTGGCTTTATCCCCATGTATGCAGGAATTGCTACTAAAGAGCAGGCAGCAGATATGGTGAAGCATATTTTTGATCCCGATACCTTTGGTTCAGACTTTGG
>CAKRKL010000172.1 GCA_934358405.1 uncultured Blautia sp. | reverse complement strand
TCATATTCCAGGTATCCGGATTATGACAGAACTGGCAGCGCATAGCGCAGCCGGAAAGAAAAATTACATATCTCACTCCGGGTCCGTCTACAGACCCGAAGCTTTCCAGAGAATGAACATAGCCTTTTAACATGTTGTTTTCCTTTATTAATTACATTCTGTCATGGCAGGTTCTGGCAATAACATCCAGCTGCTGCTCTCTTGTCAGATCGATAAATTTAACAGCATAACCGGAAACACGGATAGTGAAGTTTGCATACTCCTCTTTTTCCGGATGCTCCATAGCATCGATCAGTTTCTCTTTTCCAAATACGTTTACGTTCAGATGATGTGCGCCCTGGTTGAAATATCCATCCAGTACGTGAACAAGGTTATCTGTACGCTCCTCATCACTGTGTCCAAGTGCATCCGGATTGATTGTCTGAGTATTGGAAATTCCATCCAGCGCATCCTCATAGTCAAGTTTTGCAACAGAGTTCAGGGAAGCAAGAAGTCCGTTCTGCTCTGCGCCGTAGGATGGGTTAGCACCTGGTGCAAGTGGCTCTCCGGCTTTTCTTCCATCCGGAAGAGCACCTGTAGCCTTACCATAAACTACGTTGGAAGTAATGGTAAGAATAGATGTGGTTGGCTTGGAATCACGATAAGTATGAATATGTTTCAGCTTCTCCATGAATGTAGAAAGCAGGTCTTTCGCAATGCTGTCAGCTCTGTCATCATCATTACCATAACGTGGGAAGTCACCCTCAACCTGAAAGTCTGTGGTAATTCCGTCTTCATCACGGATTGCTTTTACTTTTGCATATTTAATAGCAGACAGGGAGTCTACTACATGAGAGAATCCGGCGATACCGGTTGCGAAAGAACGGTCAACCTTTGTATCGATCAGAGCCATCTCAGCTGCTTCATAGTAATATTTGTCATGCATGTAGTGGATCATGTTCAGAGTTCCTACATACAGATGAGCCAGCCAATCCATCATCTGGTCATATTTCTGCATAACCTCATCATAGTCAAGGTACTCGGAAGTAATCGGCTTGTACTCCGGTCCTACCTGCATTTTCAGCTTCTCATCCACACCGCCGTTGATTGCGTAAAGAAGGCATTTTGCAAGGTTTGCACGAGCTCCGAAGAACTGCATTTCCTTACCTGTCTCTGTAGCAGATACACAGCAGCAGATAGAGTAATCATCGCCCCAAACCGGACGCATAACATCATCGTTCTCATACTGTACAGAACTTGTTTTAACAGAAATATTTGCAGCATATTTCTTGAAGTTCTCCGGCAGCTTGGAAGAATAAAGAACTGTAAGGTTTGGCTCCGGAGCCGGTCCCATATCCTCAAGAGTATGCAGGAAACGATAGTCATTCTTTGTGATCATATGACGTCCGTCAACACCGATACCACCAACCTCAAGAGTAGCCCATACCGGGTCTCCGGAGAACAGCTGGTTGTAGGACTCGATTCTTGCGAATTTAACCATACGGAATTTCATTACCATGTGGTCAACAAGCTCCTGAGCTTCCTTCTCAGTGATAACACCGTTCTTAAGGTCTCTTTCAATATAGATATCAAGGAATGTGGAGATACGTCCAACACTCATCGCAGCACCATTCTGTGTCTTGATTGCTGCAAGATATCCAAAGTACAGCCACTGGAATGCTTCATGTGCATTTTTTGCCGGCTGTGAAATATCATAGCCATAAATTTCAGCCATTGCTTTCATTCCCTTAAGGGCACGGATCTGATCTGCAATCTCCTCACGAAGCTGGAAATCATAACGTCTCATACCCTGGCGGTCGCATGCTGCAAAGTCTTTCTCCTTGCCTTCGATCAGAGCATCAATACCATACAGAGCCACACGTCTGTAATCGCCTACAATACGTCCACGTCCATAGGTATCCGGAAGTCCGGTAAGGATATGGCTGTGACGTGCTTTTTTCATCTCTGGTGTATAGATATCAAAAACACCCTGGTTATGTGTTTTGAATTCATATTTTGTAAACATGTCATGAATCTGCGGATCTACTTTATAGCCATACATCTCGCATGCTTTCTCTGCCATCTTAATTCCACCGTATGGCATAAATGCACGCTTCAGAGGCTTATCTGTCTGAAGTCCTACTACTTTCTCAAGATCCTTCAGATCTTCGTCAATGTATCCAGGTCCATATGCAGTCAGGCCTGTAACAACCTTAGTTTCCATGTCAAGCACACCATTATTGGCACGCTCTGCTTTCTGCAGCTCCTGCAGCTTTCCCCACAGCTTGTCTGTAGCCTCGGTCGGGCCTTCCAGGAAGGAATCGTCTCCGTCATAAGGGGTATAATTGTGACGGATAAAATCACGAACGTTGATCTGTTCTTTCCAACGGCTTCCGCTGAAGCCTTCCCACTGTGCAAAATCTTTCATTCTTGTACCTCTTTCTTTATATTTTGTATTTCTCCGCGCATATTTAAATCGTTATTGCTTTAACAATGATAGTATATAGGATAGTCTTTTTTGCGTCAATCTGTTTGGCGTATGCTTTTAATAAAGTACAATTTGCCTGGAAAATAATAGTATTCGCCCGAAATAGAAGTCCCACATTTTGGACTCTTAAAAAATGCAAGAGACAAAATAGCTCTGTTACTTGTACTTTTTCATTTTTCAGGACAAAAGTCCTTTTTTATTCTCTTTATTATTTTAATTTTCTCTTCCACGCAATCAAAAAAGCAGCCAGGAAATAACTATTTGCTATTTTTCTGGCTGCTTTTCTTATATTTCGTTATTAAATTCTATTATACTATTCTCCTGTACCTTATTGCCAATGATGCTCTGCTTCTTCAATCTCCTCAATAAACATAAGCAGGAAACTGATCAGAAGCAAAATACTGGATACCCAGATAGCTTTTTCACCATATGCTATAGAGAATCGTCCTCCGATTCCAGCTCCTATGGCAAACAAAAATATAATGGCATAATAGCACAGTGCCTGGTGAAGCAGGCGCGGCTTTCTTTCGCGTATGTAGGCTGAAAAAGCTGCTGT
>CAKRKL010000171.1 GCA_934358405.1 uncultured Blautia sp. | reverse complement strand
GAGCGCTTTATCAAAGAGAAGGACAGAAAGAGAAAGAAATATCATGACAGCCACTGTAAGACTAAGTGGTCTGAGACGCACACCTATGATCTGAGTCTGAACAGCAGTACACTTGGCATTCAGGGAACGGTTGATTTCCTGTCTGATTATATTGACAAACGCATAGAAAGAATGAAATAATAATCAGAGGTTCTGTTAAGACGCACACAGCTGTCATGACAGAGCCTCTTTCCTATCAGAAAGCAGGCATAAACGCAGGCTGTAGTAACATTGTGAACATGCTGGATATCGGAAAAAAGGAGATAAACATGTTTCTTGAAAAAAACAGAGACCGGATTGCAGAAGACTTTAAAGATTTTTCAAGGGAACTTCCGGCGATGGCGGAAGAAATAGAGAAAAGAATGGAAGCACTGAATGAAAATGTAGTGCTTGGAATGAAGTATCTTTACAGCAACATGCCATACAGTGATGTGGGCAATTATACATTTGACACTTATCTGGATTTTGTGCAGCAGGGAATTTATTTATGGGAAAATTCATCATTTGTAAAAGAATACCCAGAGGAGATTTTCCTGAATTATGTACTGTTTCACAGGACAAATGACGAGGAAATCAAGCCCTGCAGAACTTTTTTCTGGAAAAAGCTAAAAGACCGGATAGCAGGAATGAATATGAAAGATGCTATTTTGGAAATTAATCACTGGTGTGCCGGAGAAGTCATATATCAGGAAACTGATTTACGTACCGGTTCTGCTCTTGAAATTTACAGAAGCGGAGTGGGACGCTGCGGTGAGGAAACTGTTTTTGTAATCAATGCACTGCGAAGCGCCGGAATTCCTGCAAGGCAGGTACATGTGCCAAGATGGTCTCACCGTGACGGTAACCACGCATGGGTAGAAGCATGGTGTGATGGTGACTGGCATTACATTGGTGCCTGTGAGCCGGAAGCTGTTCTGGATAAGGGCTGGTTTACCAGTGACGCATCAAGAGCCATGATGATCTGTTCCAGATGGTATGACCGTGCTATGCCGGATGAAGATATTGTAGGGCAAGAGGGCATGAACCGCATGCTGAACCAGCTTAGCCGATATGCCAGAACCAAAAGAATTACGATTTGCGTAAAGGATCTGGATGGAACCCCGGCTGGCGGTGCAATGGTACAGGCGGAGGTTATGAATTCCGGAGAATTTTCTCCTGTGGCACAGATGATTGCGGATGACGATGGATGCATTTCTTTTGTGACAGGTCTTGGAAGCCTGCTGATCTGTGCTGTTTACGAGGGTGCCTACGGAGAATGTGTAATCGATACCAGAGATGCTGACAGCTTTGTATGTACTCTGGGCGAAGAATATGAAGATGAGCTGTGGGTGGATTTTGATATGGATGCACCAAAGGCAGCAGGCCAAACTAAATGGAATATTTCTGAAGAACAAAAGGAGAAAAACGCTCGAAGGAAAGCTGAGGAGCTGGAACATTGCCGCCTCAAAATCGCCAAATTTCAGCCGCTTTGGAAGCGCTGCCTGTATGGACATACAATAGAAGAGGTAGAGCCTATGATGGCGATTCTGTCAGAGAAAGACAGAAGGGATGCTTTTCCGGAGGTGCTGGAGGGACATTATCAGGAGGCGTCTGTTTACCGGGAATTTAATCCGGATGAAATCTATATTCCATATGTATGGAATCCGCGAGTGGAGAATGAGGTTCTTACAAAGTGGAGAAAGAAAATTTTGGGATATTTTGATCAGAAATTGAGAAATTCTTTTGAGTCAGATCCCAGGCGAATCTGGACCTGGATCAAAGAAAACATTTCTGTTCGGAATGATAGGGAACGGCTGACAGCATATACTACGCCGGGAGCAGCACTGGATCTCAAGATTGCGGGTGAGAAATCGCACAAGGTGTTATTTGTTGCGATTGCAAGAACTCTTGGAATTCCATCCAGATTGAATCCTACAGATGGAGCTATTGAATACTGGGACGGAATAAAATTTGTTTCAGTTCTGGAAGAAAGCCGCAAGGAAGCACATCTTACTGTTTTGGCCGGAGCCAGCGAAGACTGGGACTATTACCGGAACTGGACCATTGCAATGACAGACGGACAAGGCTATCTGACTCTTGACTTCAGTAAAAGCAAGTGGGAAAACGGAAAACTTGAGCTTGATATTATACCTGGAGATTATCGGCTCCTTACAGGAAATCGTCTGCCGGACGGAAATATTCTTGGTAAGCGCTATGATTTTCATATAGAAAAGGGCGAGACAAAGAAGGTAGAATTGGAGCTGCGGGATTTTATGTAGGATTAGTACAGACGCTTCCATTAGAAGCCAGAGGGAAGCACAGGAGAAAAGAAAAATGAACCGAGATGAAATAAAATATATCGCCATGTTTACCATGCTTCTGAATCATATTGCAAATATTTTTCTGGAGCCAGGAACGCTTCTTTTTGAGATATTTGTAGATGTGGGATATTTTACAGCAATCACCATGTGCTATTTTCTGGTGGAGGGCTATGGGTATACCAGGTCAAAGAAAAAATATGGAAGAAGATTATTTTTGTTTGCCCTGATTTCCCAGCTCCCCTTCTGTCTGGCATTTACAGAAGAGGGCGTTATTCATTTTGTGAATTTAAACATGATGTTTACCCTTTTTCTGTGTTTTTTGATTCTTGTTGCAAGGGAAAAAATTCCTAAAGGCTGGCGGCAGAACGTCTGTATAATAGTGCTTGTGATTTTTTCCGTATATAGTGACTGGGCGCTGTTGGCTCCTGTATTTACGTTGTGGTTTGCCACCTGTGGACTGACAGATGCACAAGGAAATGTGACAGGTGATCTTACTGCGCAGCGGCGAAAGAAATTGTGGAAGGTATTTGGAAACGCAATGCTGCTTTTCGGGCTGATCAACCTGGCGGAAAATGTAGAGACCATGTCACCTGGATTAAGTATCCTGCGTTCTCTTGGTGCTGTCTGTGGAATTTTCCTCTCCGCAGTCTGCATTATTTATCTGTACAACGGACAGCAGGGGAAAAAGCACAGAACCTTTTCCAAATGGTTTTTCTA
>CAKRKL010000170.1 GCA_934358405.1 uncultured Blautia sp. | reverse complement strand
TCTGCAATTACATTCACAGAAGAGCCACCGTTTACTATGCCCACATTGAACGTAGTTTTTGGATCTGAGGGTACCTGAAAATCACTGATTTTTGCAATTGCGCGTCCCATTGCGTGGATAGGACTTGGAGTTCCAAAGCCAGTGTAGCTGTGGCCGCCGGCTCCGCGAAAGGTCACCAAGTATCGCTCGCTTCCTACTGCCTGATAAATGATTCCAGCAGTATTTTTATCATCGATAGATACGAAACCATCATATTGGTGGAGTGCATCCCCATCAACACCGAAGACATACTTCGTTCCCCGCAAATCTCCAAGACCTTCCTCACACACATTAGCGCAAAAAACAATATCTCCCTCGCCACGGATTCCTACAGCATTCATTGCTCTTGCGATGCTAAGAAGTTCTGCTACAGCTCTTGTATCATCCCCGATTCCCGGACAGCTGTAGCGGTTTCCATCCTTCTTCAGCGTCAGGTCTGTTTCCATCGGGAAAACGGTATCAGTGTGTCCTGCAAGCACAATACGAGGACCATTTCCGTTTCCCCTTCGGACACCCAGAACATTTCCTACCTCATCAATGTGCACATCTTCAAGGCCAGCTTCCTGCATCTTGCCAAAAACGTATTCTGCTTTCTTCTCTTCCTGATAAGAGGGCGCCGGAATCTGGCACATTTCCAAAGTTTCCTGCAACGTCCTCTTGTCGTCCTTTTCTAAAAACCTAAATGCTTCCTGAACCGTCTTGCATCTTAATAACTCTTCCATGATAGTGATTGCTCCTTACCTGCCGTATCCTTGCTACAGCCGCTCCAACAGCTGCTGTAATTCCTCATAGCTGCTGATGTTGTTGGACTCTCTGCGAAGTCCTGCACTATGAGGCATTCCGGCTGTATACCATGCCACATGCTTCCGCATTTCACGAATTCCGATAAATTCGCCCTTCATCTGGATCTGCGCCCTCGCATGCTTCAGAATTGTTTCCTTAATCTCATCCAGCGTCGGTCTTTGCAGTTCTTCGCCCGTTGCAAAGTAGTGATTCATTTCCCGGAAGATCCAGGGATTTCCCTCAACAGCCCTTCCGATCATTACAGCATCACAGCCGGTCTGGCAAAACAAAGCCTCTGCCTTTTTCGGAGAATCCACATCTCCATTTCCAATTACCGGAATGGATACTGCTTCTTTGATCCTGGCGATAGTTTCCCAGTCTGCGGTTCCGGAATAATACTGCTGCCTTGTCCGTCCGTGAACTGCAATCGCAGCCGCCCCGGCATCCTCAATACGTTTCACAATATCAATAATATCAACAGGCTCTTTCTCAAAACCAATTCGCACCTTCACAGTAAGAGGCTTACTGATTGCGGAGGATACGCTTTTCACAATATCTGCAATCAGCTCCGGGTTCTTCAAAAGTGCAGATCCCTCTCCGTTATTTACCACCTTGGGCACCGGACATCCCATATTGATATCCAGAATATCAAATGGCTCCTCTTCAATCTCCTTTGCCACCTCTGCCATCAGCTGTGGCTCACTTCCAAATAACTGAAGAGAAATGGGGTGCTCTACAGGATCTATTTTCATAAGCTCCCTGGTATTCTTGTTCTTATAGGAAATTGCCTTGGCACTGATCATCTCCATACAGAGAAGCCCAGCTCCCTGCTCCTTGCACAGTCTGCGAAAAGCAAGATCTGTCACCCCTGCCATAGGAGCAAGAACAAAACGATTAGGAATCTCTACATTTCCGATTTTCCAAGACATTTTTTCAGGAATTTTATGCATGGTATTCCCATTTTTCAAGTTACTGTCTAAATTACTATTCATATTAACCTTTATGCTCTGTCTTATTTTTCTTCCACATCTTCTCCCAGGAAAAATACCCGATAATACATTTCCAGGGATTCCAGAAGTTCCTGTTTTTCCTGGCGAAGCTGTTTGATTTTCAATGCCCCACCGATGTCATCATAAAAGCCATCTGCTTCAGCCGCTTCTGTCTTAAACTGAAGATCGCCCTGATCATCAAACTCCAGAGTAAAGATTCCTCCGATCTCCTCTGTATAGAGTACACACATAATCTGAAGCTCTTTCTTCACATGATCCGGCAGAGAATTAAAGTCTTTATTAAAATAATATTTCTGCTCATAAGCACTTGCACCGCAAAGCACTACATTATCCTGATACAAATAGATACCACCTTTCTTTTATTTTACACGTAGCTGTACAAGCCTCGCACAGAAACCTCTCCTGCGCTGACTTCCACTACTGTTCCATCCGTTTTTTCCACAAGCAGCTCCCCGCTGTCGGTGATTCCCCTGGCAATCCCTTCATAAGGCTCCTTCGCCAGTACACGGACAGGCTGATTATAATTAGCCAGAATACTTTCATACTCAGCTTTGAGTCCGCTGAGATTACAAGTCGCTGCAAATTTTTCATAATAATTTTCAAAGGCTTCCATTACAAGTCCCGGAATCTGGCTTCTGTCAAACTCTCTTCCGCTTTCCAGATAAAGAGAAGTGGCTTTGTCTTCCATTTCTGCAGGAAACTCTCTGATATTTACATTGATTCCCACGCCTATGACCGCATAATCGATTTTTCCATCACGAACTCCCATTTCAGTGAGAATCCCGCATATCTTTTTGTGGGAAACCACCACATCATTGGGCCACTTAATGCTTACCTCAAAGCCAAGCAGCTTCACAGCTTTCGCCACTGCCATACCCATCACCAGCGTCAGCATAGGTGCATACTGAGGCTCAAACTCCGGTCTCAAAAGAATACTCATCATTACGGATGTTCCTTCCGGTACCTCCCAGGAGCGTCCAAGACGACCTCTTCCTGCAGACTGAAATTCTGCAAGGGCAAGCGTTCCCTGCGGTGCGCCCTCTTTGGCAAGGCGCTTGATCCACAAATTTGTAGAATCCGTTTCTTTTGCAAAATGGACGGTTTTGCCCGCCCATTTTGTGTGTATCTGATCTGAAATTGTATTTTCGTTGTAAGCAAACATTATCTTGTCTCCGGCTCTCCTAAAGTAGCAACCATAACTGCTTTGATTGTATGCATACGGTTCTCTGCCTCATCAAATACCTTGGAAGCTGGGGACTCAAATACTTCGTCCGTTACTTCCATATCGGTAAGGTTGAAGCGCTCGCCCATCTCTTTGCCGAT
>CAKRKL010000169.1 GCA_934358405.1 uncultured Blautia sp. | reverse complement strand
ATAGTATTTCGGGCAATCAGCTTGTACACCGTTACCTTTTTGGTCTGACCAATGCGGTGGGCGCGGTCTGTGGCCTGATTTTGCACTGCCTGATTCCACCAGGGATCATAGTGGATAACCACATCTGCTCCTGTAAGATTTAATCCCACACCGCCTGCTTTCAGGGAGATGAGAAATACAGGGGTAGTGTCCGAATTAAATTGCTTTACCAGCTCCTGACGCTTTTGCTTGGACGTTTCCCCGGTAATAATATAGTAAGGAATTCCCTCTTTTTCCAGCTTATCCTGAAGAATGGCCAGCATAGAGGTAAACTGGGAAAACAAAAGCATACGATGACCGCCGTCCATGGCACTCTGGATCAGCTGCATGCAGCCTTCCAGCTTGGCAGCTTCTCCCCGATAATTTTCAAAGCAAAGAGAAGGTGAACAGCAGATCTGTCTCAGTTTTGTAAGCTCAGCAAGGATCCACAGTTTATTTTTATTAAATTCACCCTCGTCCTGCTGGGCAATTTTTTCTTTCATATGTACAACCTGTGCATCATACAGCTTTTGCTGAGCATCTTCGAATCTGACATAACGGATTTCCTCCAGCTTTTCCGGAAGATCCTTAAGTACATCTTCTTTCAGACGGCGCAGAATAAATGGGGAAACCATTTTTTGCAGGCGAGTCATAGCTGTTTCATCCTCATTTTTTACAATTGGAGTTTCAAATTCCTTCTTGAAGGTATCATATCCATAGAGAAATCCAGGCATTAAATAATCGAAAATACTCCAAAGCTCACTGAGGCGGTTTTCAATAGGAGTGCCGGTAAGGGCATAACGGGTTTGGCTTTGAATCACTTTTACAGATTTGGCAGCTGCAGTTGTGTGATTTTTAATATACTGTGCTTCATCAATAATTTCGTATAAGAATTCTTTTTCCTCATACTGATCGATATCTCTTTTCAAAAGGTCATAGGAAGTCACCAGAACGTCGAAATTCTGGTATTCCTGAAGCTTTTTCTGACGCTCTGCCTGACTTCCGGCGATCAGGGAAACCGTTAAAGCAGGAGCAAATCTGGCAAGCTCTTCACCCCAGTTAAAGACGAGAGCCGCCGGGGCAACTACCAGAGAAGTACCCTTTTTTCCCTCAAGCTTTGCAGCGAGAAGAACTGCGATAACCTGCAGTGTTTTTCCAAGACCCATATCATCAGCAAGGATACCGCCAAATTTCCAGGCTTCCAGGGTGCGAAGCCATTTATAGCCGTTTTTCTGATATTGACGCATAATTTTGGAAAGACTTTCCGGTTCTTCGAAATCAGCGTCATTGATAGTCTTAAAGCCTTTTACGATTTCACGGAAATGACGGTCGCGGTTGGCATAAATGTTCTCATTGCTTTCCAGCATCTGATCCAGATATAAGGTACGGTATGCAGGAAGGTGCATCTTCCCCTTGACAAATTCTTTGGGGGTAAGGTGGAGGGTTTTCATCAGCTCCGCCAGCATTTCCAGATTTTGCTCCTGCAGGTTTACAAACTCGCCGGATTTCAGCTTGTAATATTTTTTCTTCTGCTGATAGCTTTTCAGGACATCCAAAAGCTCCTGACTGGAAATATCATCTGTGGAAATATTTAGATCCAGAAGTCCTCCAGACAAGGATACGCCCACAGAAACTTTTACTGTTTTCAGGGTGTGTTTGTTTCGGAAACGATTGGTGCAGCGTACTTCACCAAGCTCCATAAGAGCGTCCGTTCCAGATTCCATCATATGATAAACCAGGTCCTCTTCTCCGGCACAGTGCAGGACGTCAAAGTCGGCATCATAATAGGGCAGCCATTCCAGTGCCTGTCCAAGAACACTGTTTTCCAGAGGAAAATCACGGAATTGTTGCTCCGTGCGAATGCTGTTGTCGAAAAAGGCCTTGCATAAGGAATACTCTTTTTGACCGTAAAAAGAGCTTATTTTGCAGGTGATATTGTCGTCTTCCATATCCAGATAAAATACAAAATGCGCTTCCGGAGTCAGATACTGCCTGAATTTTTCAGGATTTTCTTCCGTAATATCAGCAATATCCTGTAACTGGGGCAGTACATTGTGGTAAAAATTAGATAATGTATTGCGGCCCATCTGGAAATGAAACTGTCCATTGCGGGAAAGGTCTGACAAGGGCTTTGCTTTTTCCATAAAATCAGGTTCTGCTTTGCAAAAGCGGTCATCCTGAATGAAATACGCAAAGTCCATTCCGTGAAATAACTCTGGCAGGGTTCCTTTTACAGTGACACCGTCAAACTGGTTGTTATTTTTGGAAGCATCCAGAATCTGCATGGTGATCCGGGGATTTCCAATAGCACAATGAAGCTGGGCTTTCTTTTTGGTGGCAGAGTCAGATTTATTTTCAAACTCAATTTTGTCATCCGACAGATTTTCATAAAAGCTGTCCAGGCGCCAGCCAAACAGCTCCAGGGAACTGCCAACATTAAATTTCTTAGGAAGATATGTGCCGGAAGCTTCGATTTTATTAACAAAACGTGCTTCTTCCCGGACAATCTGGTCGATAAAACGGATCCATTTCTGACTTTTTTCCGTAAAATCCTGCAGCTTATGGCTGATTACAGTGCTTGTTCCGTATTTGACAGTTTCACCGCTATGGACCTGATCGCAGAAATCGTCCAGCTTTTTCACAACAAATAGTTTGTCTGTACCGACTTTAAATGAAACAGACAACTGGCTGTCTTTTTGTGTCAGACGGGGAATCAGGGAAACACTGGGCGCAGAAGGAGCAGGCTGTTCTTTTTGGGTATTTTTTATCTGTCCTTTTCGATAGGTGGACAGAAGATAATTGCCATTCATATCAGTTGCATCTGCAAAATTATTTTGTTTTACAAAATCTTTGAGGTAAAAGGCAAGGGCAGCGGTATACTGGCACTTGGCATTGTCAGAGTACCAGCCCCAGTACTTCCTGCTGCATTCCGGGCAGTAACATTTGGAATAAGTTATTTCCTTATTATTGAAGATAATTGTTGTATGAAAGGTATCTCTTCCGACATTAAAGACAGCATCTGCCTGTCCGCATCGTTCTCCCAGATGAGAATAGCCGCTTGAGATATCTGAGATGTTTACTTTATTCTGGCGGTAGATTGCTTCGCCATTTTTCTTATCTTTAGCAGAAAGCTTCAAAGATGCAAGAATCTTGTCACCGTCAAAATAAGTATAATTTTTTAGCTTAAGGAGATTTTC
>CAKRKL010000168.1 GCA_934358405.1 uncultured Blautia sp. | reverse complement strand
TGGTGCTCTTTTTGATAACTATGGCAAAAAACAGTTTATTGATGTGGCAGAAGGCAAGCTTTCCCTGGATGATTTTATGGAACAGTTAAGTGACGATGACCTGATTCATCTTCTTGGCGGCCAGCCCAATATAGGCGTTGCAAATACCTTCGGCTTCGGCAATCTTCCGGATTATGGAGTTCCGTCTATTATGACTGCTGATGGACCTGCCGGACTTCGTATCAGCGGCGACTGCGTCATCAACACAACTGCATGGCCTTGCGCGACCCTTCTTGCATGTACCTGGAATCCTGCACTTGTACAGCAGGTCGGACAGGCCGGTGCAAAAGAAGTGAAAGAAAACAATATCGCCGTATGGCTGACTCCTGCAGTAAATATTCACAGAAATCCTCTGTGCGGAAGAAATTTCGAGTACTATTCCGAGGATCCGCTTATTGCCGGAAAAATGGGAGCAGCAATGGTAAAGGGTATCCAGTCCCAGCATATCGGTGCTTCTGTAAAGCATTTTGCAGCGAACAACAAAGAGACAAACAGAAAGCACTGCGATTCCCGTGTTTCCGAAAGAGCTCTCCGCGAAATCTACCTGAAAGGCTTCGAAATCATTGTAAAAGAATCACAGCCATGGACCATTATGTCCTCTTATAATGCCATAAACGGACACCGCGCATCCGAGAACCATGAGCTTCTGGAGGACATCCTAAGAGGCGAATGGGACTTTGAGGGTATGGTTACCACAGACTGGTGGACCAGGGGAGAACACTATAAGGAAATCAAAGCTGGAAACGATGTAAAAATGGGAACCGGATTTCCGGAACGTGTAAAAAAAGCTATGGAAATGGGACAGCTTGGACGTGCTGAGCTAAAGCACTGCGCAAGACGTGTTTTGGAACTGATTCTGAAAATTGACTGATAAATGTACCAAAAACCTTTTTAATTTACGATCCAAATAGCAGCCATTATCCCTACAACCGTAGCAAGAAGTGCTCCCGGAAGGGTGAAGCGGGTTTTCTTCACCTTTGTCATGCCGAAATAAACGCTCATACAATAAAATACACTTTCCGTTGCGCTTAGGATAATGGCTGCCATAAAGCCGATGGTGGACTCTGTTCCATGTTCCTTAAAAATGTCCAGAAGCAGGCTTGCCGCTGCACTGGATGAGAAAAGACGGACCAGTGCCAGAGGGACAATATCCCCGGGAATTCCAAAGGGACTGAGGATTTTTCCAAGAAGATCTCCCATATATTTCAAAAGGCCAGAGGCGCGAAGAACTCCAACTGCAGTCATAAGTCCGATTAAGGTTGGACAGATTGATGCAATTGTTTTCAAGCCCTCTCGGGCACCATCAAGGAAATCCTGGTAAACATCCCTTCCGGACAAAAGACCAAAGCCAATGATTCCAAATAAAAGAAAGGGTATCATAAGATCGGACAGATATAACATGAATTTCATCTGGAACCTCCTGTTTCAGGTAAAACTGATACTATAATTCATTCTGAATAAGATCAAAAAAATCTGTTCAGAAATACTTTATAAGGTATGCCAGACATTGAAATAAATGATTATCCAGGAAATAAAAAAGCAGAACCCTGCTTTCATACAAGGTTCTGCTTTTTTGAATATGAATATGTGTAATATCTCCGATTATTTTCGGATGGAATCAACCAATTTCCGTGCTTCTGCTGTCAGTTCTCTGATCTTATCAAATTCCTGGTTATTTACAAGCTCTCCTTTTACCATCCAGCTGCCGCCGCAGCAGATAATCTTATCACAGGAAAGATACTCTTCAAGATTTTTTGCATTGATCCCACCTGTAGGCATAAACTTAATTCCTACATAAGGTGCAGCCATGGCCTTGATCATTGCAACTCCGCCTGCCGGCTCTGCCGGGAAGAATTTTACAACCTTAAGTCCTCTTTTTACTGCCTGCGCAACCTCAGATGGTGTGATACATCCCGGGAAAACAGGAATTTCTTTTTCCAGACAATAGTCTACAATTTCCGGATCAAATCCTGGACTTACAATAAACCTTGCACCAGCCAGAACTGCTGCATCCACCTGTTCTGTGGTAAGTACAGTTCCCGCTCCTACAAGCATTTCCGGAAACTGTTCTGTCATCAGACGGATGGATTCTTCTGCTGCTTCTGTGCGGAAGGTTACTTCTGCACATGGAAGTCCACCTTCAACAAGTGCTTTTGCAAGCGGTACTGCATCTTTTGTATCTTCCAGTACAACTACCGGAACAACACCAAGTTTCTGAAACTTCTCTGCTATATCCATTATTTGAATTTCCTTTCATTATCTTTTTATATCAAAATTCATTTCCATTACGTGCCTGATCAGGGAGGCATCATCTGTAATGTTTCCGTCACCATGGATCGTATGCTTCACTGCGCTTGCTGCAACACCAAAATTCACAATATCTTCAGGTGTGTACTCATTCATCAGGGCATAAATAATACCGCTTACAAATGCGTCTCCACCGCCAACGCGGTCAAGAATATGGAATGTCAGCCTCTTGCTTTCATAAATTTTACCATTTAACCAGAGATAAGCCATAAGACTGTTCTCGCTGCAGCTGTGCGCAAAACGCACATGTCTTGCAATGCATTTGATGTTGGGATATCTCTCTACAAAGGCCTTGAAAACCTTTTCCTGCTGTTCCTGATCCGGCTGAAACGGAATATTATCCTTCACATCACCTGCATCATGATCTTCTTCATTTTTCCAGATGTGATAGGGTTCAATTCCAAACAGAACATCCACATATGGAAGGCAAAGGGTGCAGAAATCTCTTGCTTCCTCCCAGCTCCACAGTGTGCTTCTGAAATTTCCATCAAAGCTGACTGTCATACCGTTTTCTTTTGCTGTTTTTAAACAGGTCAGGATCAGCTCCCGGCAGCTTTTTCCAAGTGCAGGTGTAATGCCGCTCAAATGAAGCCAGGTATAACCCTCCAGAAGCTTCTTTACATCTGTTTTGCTGAAATCATATTCTGAAAAAGCACTGTGTTTTCTGTCATACACTACCTTACTTGGACGGATTCCATAGCCTGTCTCCAGATAATAGGTTCCAAGACGGTGTGTCGGTGTTTCTTCTTCTGTTGAATAAACCACGCTGTCACAATTTACATCATTGCTTCGCATCATACGTACAGCACTTTTTCCAAGGCTGTTTCCAGGAACTACTGTGAAAAATGATGCATCTACTCCAAGATTTGCAAGGGAAAGAGCCACATTGGCTTCGCTTCCCCCATATCTTGCCTCAAAAACCGTTGCTGTTCTGATTTTCTCATAATCCGGCGGAGTCAG
>CAKRKL010000167.1 GCA_934358405.1 uncultured Blautia sp. | reverse complement strand
TCGGTTCTTCCGGATGGGTCACCGATCATACCGGTTCCGCCGCCAAGAAGGGCGATTGGTCTGTTTCCTGCCATCTGAAGACGCTTCATCAGGCAAAGTGCCATAAAATGTCCTACATGAAGGCTGTCTGCGGTAGGGTCAAATCCGATGTAGAAGGTAGCCTTACCGTTGTTTACCATGTCTTTGATCTCATCCTCGTCTGTTACCTGAGCGATCAGGCCTCTGGCCTTAAGTTCTTCCCAAACTGTCATTTCGTTTTCCTCCTGAATAAAAAAATACCCGGTTCCTCTGTCCTTTTAGGACGAGAACCGGGTCCCGCGTTACCACCTAAATTTACAGAAAGCTCGCACTTCCTGCCTCGATAAGTGACATACCAGAACAACCAGTGACGTGTGCAGACATACTGTCCTTATAAGCATCTTATGATCTCTCTGGAATTATCACCCCGGCATGATAACGTATGCCACTCCGTTGCAGCCTACTTGGCGTGTTCCTGCATTCCTGTAAAGCAGGAAGGAACTGTTCGGTGCAAAGCTCCGGGATGTATTCGCCTGTATTCTTCTCTGGGGTCCTGCATGCGCCTCTCACCATCCGGCAGCTCTCTGTAAGCTCCTCCCAGGGCTACTTGTTCCCTTCAAAGCCTTTGTCTTTTAATACTTGCAAGTATACAAAGCCTGTCTGTTTTTGTCAAGGAATTTACCGTTTTACTTTGACAACTTAACGTGCCAGAGTTATTATTCATTCCGTGAACAGCAACGTGCCAGAGCCCATTTGAAGCAGGCTCTGGCACACATTTTTCCTTTTATACCCAGTCTACAAAGAAGGTGTGATCCTTGTAAACCTCATATACCACCTTATTAAAGTTTAAAGGCTGATTTTTAAATGCATAGTTCATCATAAAATACTTGTAGTTGAAATCCTTTGCTTTCATGCCGCTTACCTTACGGGGAGTTCCCTTTCTCACATAAGCATTAAAGCTGTCAAGTGCCTGCTTGGCTGCCTTGTAAGCACTTGCACGGTCTTCAAACTGTCCGTTAAGACGTTTCTGAAGAGAGTTATTTGTAACTACAGAATACTGGGCAAAAGCATTGCTTCCATGATAAACCACATAGCGGACACTGGATGGGAATTCATTATCAAGGGTTCGGTTCAGAATGCAAAGTGCAACTGCCTTCATACCTGCAATTCCCTGATCCCCTGCTTCTGACTCACATATTGCTGCCAGAATATCAAGATCAGACTTGGTGCCGTCTGCAACTCCGGGATGATTGTTAAACTCATTCATAATCGTGTAGCTGCGTTTATGCTTCGTATCATACCAGGTAAAGACTCTGCCTGTGGATGTACCTGAATTCTTCTGGGTCGCTGCTCCTTTGCTGTCAAATGTATAGGTTTTGCCATCAATGGTTGCAGTTGTATTCATATACATAACAGCAGAGGTTGGATTAAAGTAATATTTCTTTCCGTTCAGACTCAGCCAGCCGGTCTGAGCCTTTCCGCTGCCCGGATTGAAATAATAATGTCTGGAGCCTACATTTCCAAAGCCCTTCTCATAGCGAACTCCGCTTTTCTTTGAAAAATAATAGTAGCTTCCGCTTATCTTTTTAAGTCCTGTGTAGGCAATTCCGTTGGTCTTATTAAAATAATAGCTGTATTTTGTCTTGGAATCTGTGTACCAGCCGGTTCTCATGGTTCCATCGCTTTTAAATAAGCGTTTCTGTCCCTTGGAATCCTTCTGCCAGCCTTTTAACATGGCACCGGAGCCTTTTGTGAAATAATATTTCTTTCCCTTCAAGGTCAGCCAGCCACGAACCATCTTACCATCTGAAGGCTTAAAATATCTGGTAACTGTGGAGCTTTTTACAAAGCCTGTGAGCATGACACCGGAGCCCTTGGTAAAATAGCGGATATTCTTTCCCTTGGAATCCTTCTGCCAGCCCTTTAGCTGCACACCGGTCTTGGTATTGAAATAATATTTCTTTCCCTTTAAGGTCAGCCAGCCCTTATGCTTGGCACCGCTTTCTGTTATGTAATAGGTCTTACCCTTCACGGTCTTAAAGCCTGCCTTGGCAGCCTGTACGGATTTCGATGTCATCGGCACAGTAAGTAAAACCAGCATAGCCAGAAGCACCAGTATAGAAAGCCTGCATCCCTTTTTACTCTCTCTTTTCATACTCATTTTCCTCTCCATTTCAATCACTCCCCTAGAGCCTGTTTGAAAAATCTCCCACGCTCTGCCCCCAATGTGTGATTGTTACTTTTCGACAAATGAATGTGTCATTTTTGTTTCAAAGATTACAAAATTATTAAATCCTTATTTATTATAGCCAATTTTCCTTTTCCTGTCAACTGCTTTGTCACACAAAGGCTGTCCTTCCCATATGATGAACTGTAAACATTTTCTGGAGGTTTCAGGCATGAGTGATTTAGCTGCAACAAACTGTGGCTGTGGTGAGGAAAGATCCGGCTGCGGATGCAACAATGGATGCGGATGTAATAATGGATGTGGATGTGGAAATGACAGCGGATGTGGATTGGCTAACTGGGGAAATGGCTCCTGCGGATGCAGCATTCTCTGGATCATTATCCTTCTTTGCGCATGCGGCGGAAACAGCTTCGGCTGCGGCAACAGCTGCAATAGCGGAAATGGCGACTGCTGCTGGATCATTATTATTCTTCTGCTTCTCTGCGGCGGCTTAGGAAACGGCTGCGGATGCTGATATAGCATGATGATACCAGGGTCAAAAGGTCAAAAAACCTTTTGACCCCAACATCATAGCATTCCAGATGGCCGGGAGCTCTTATAAAAGGATCCCGGTCGGCAAATCGGGACAGGGGCCTCTCCTCTGTCCCTTTTTTCATTCATTTTATTTACTGTGACATGGTCCTATCCTATGTCAAAAGACAGCTTTCCCACATATTTTAATAATAAAAGCATAGATTAGAAAAGGGATTTCCATGGAATCAGAATATATTGCTCAAACTGCATTGGATCAGATGGTGGGAACCGATCAGGGACAGCTGTTAAAGGCGCTGATCCCCTATCTGCCGCCCAGGGAGCAGCAGCTTTTGTCCCTGTATACAAAAGCAAAGGAGTTTTCCAACACAGTAAATCTTTTTGGAAACCAGGCTCAGCCTATGCGTATGCAGGCTGCCTCGTCTGCCCAGCCTGTGGATATTCTTAATGATCTGCGCAGATATTGCTTTGGAAATACCCGCAAAGCTCTTGACCAGATTACAAATATGATGGTTATGGCAGAAATGATAAAAGTGATGAACAGTACCGCACCGGAAGATGGCTGTGAAGAAGAGCGACAATAGCAGCCCTTTG
>CAKRKL010000166.1 GCA_934358405.1 uncultured Blautia sp. | reverse complement strand
CCAAAACACCCCCTGCCCGGAAACGTACTTCCGCAGCAGGGGGTATTTTTTCACACGATATGGGGGTATATCAAATACGGAGCTTTTCTTTATCTTTTTACATTGAATGCGCCCATTCCCGGGTAAACAGCTGCATCACCAAGCTCTTCCTCAATGCGAAGAAGCTGGTTGTATTTGGCAACACGCTCTGTTCTGGAGGGAGCACCGGTCTTGATCTGGCAGGTGTTGAGGGCAACTGCAAGGTCTGCAATGGTGGTATCCTCAGTTTCTCCTGAGCGATGAGAAGAAATTGCAGTGTATCCTGCCTTGTGAGCCATTTTAATAGCCTCAAGAGTCTCAGAAACAGAACCGATCTGATTCAGCTTGATCAGGATTGAATTTCCGCATCCAAGAGAAATACCCTTGGAAAGTCTCTCTGTATTGGTTACAAACAGGTCATCGCCAACCAGCTGAACCTTGTCTCCAAGCTCTTTGGTAAGCTTCTTCCAGCCTTCCCAGTCTTCTTCATCAAGAGCATCCTCAATGGAAATGATCGGGTATTTGTCAACCAGCTTTTTCCAGTGATCGATAAGCTCATCAGATGTATAAACAGTGCCAGCCTTTGGAAGCTTGTACTCGCCAAGCTTACCTGTCTTCCACTCAGAAGAAGCAGCGTCCATAGCGATCATAAAGTCTTTTCCAGACTCATAGCCTGCATTCTTAACAGCCTCGAGAATGGTCTCAATGGCCTCTTCGTCAGATTTTAATGCCGGAGCAAATCCACCCTCATCACCAACTGAGGTAGCAAGTCCTCTGGATTTCAGGATGGCTGCAAGTGCGTGGAATACCTCTGCACACCATCTTAAGCACTCTTTGAAGCTTGGTGCGCCAACCGGCATGATCATGAACTCCTGAACGTCAAGCCCGGAGGAAAGTGCATGGCAACCACCGTTTACAATGTTCATCATCGGCACCGGCATACGGTTTCCGGAAATGCCGCCAAGGAAGCGGTAAAGCGGGATGTCAAGGGAGGCTGCAGCTGCACGGCAGCATGCGATGGAAACAGCAAGGATGGCATTTGCGCCGAAGTTGGATTTGTCCTTTGTTCCGTCTGCCTTGATCATTGCTTTGTCGATTGCGTAAATATCAGATGCGTCCATTCCTGCGATTACATCGTTGATGGAGGTGTTGATGTTCTCTACAGCCTTTGTAACACCTTTTCCAAGATATCTGCTCTTATCATTATCTCTAAGCTCCAGAGCCTCAAATTCTCCTGTGGATGCACCGCTTGGTGCTGCTCCTCTGCCGATGGTTCCATCGACAAGATAAACCTCAGCCTCTACAGTTGGATTTCCTCTGGAATCCATAATCTCTCTTCCAATAACTTTCTCAATTTCTAAGTAATCCATAGTATGTATACTCCTTTCGTTTTTCAAAGGGACTCACCTTTTCTTATGCCGGAGGTCTTTCTGACATAAGAAAAGGAGTCCAAATGATTTACACCGTTAGGTTAGCTATTCCTAACTCTTTGGTTAGCATACACTAATCAGAGTGAGTTGGCAAGAGATTTAAATGATAATATTTTTCATTGGCGAGGGAGGGCTTTTTTGCGCTTAACAGAGTAAATTTGCCGCCGTTTTCCGCAAATACTACGGCACCGCCCCACTGGAGTACCGCCGCCGAAGCCGCCTTGGCCGATTCCAGTCCTATTAGAAAATTACTACCAGCAGCATTTTAAATCTTTCTTTTCCCATTACGGCGTGGGGATGTTTGGCGGGCATGACGATGGAATCCCCTTCGTGAAGCTCGTACTCTACGCCGTCGATGGTGATCTGGCCAACGCCGTCTAAGCAGGTTACAAATGCGTCTCCGCCGGACTCGTGGGTGCTGATCTCCTCACCTTTGTCAAAGGAGAATAAGGTGACGCTGACTGCGCTGTTCTGTGCAAGGGTGCGGCTTACTACCTGGCCCTCCTGGTATGCTACCTGGTCTTTTAATACCAGCACTTCTGCTTTGCTTATGTTTTTCATTTTATCCATAGTATAAACCTCCTGTTGTAGCTGATTCAGTGAAAATGAATTTCCTAATATATTAGTTTTTCATAATCTGCTGTAACTATACCACTGCTGCCCCAAAAATTCTGTTGCTTTGACAATATCTTTATTTTTCTTTCCATTTTTTCCATAAAATTGGGTTTTCAATAAAAACACAATTGTATTTTCATGTATACATAGTATAATAATTACCGTTTGCAGGAAATATTGGACATGTCTATTCATACATATTCCTCTTATTTTCTGTCAAAAAACTTAACAGGAGGCTTTTGTCTTGAATACCCAAACTACATCAAAATCTTTCCCTGTTTTTCGGGGCGAGCTTGCACTCTTAGTTGCAGTTGCGATCAACAGCTTCGGCGTTGTGCTGATGCTGTATTCCGGAACTGGAATCTCCGCAATCTCCAGTGTTCCCTACGCATTTTCCTGCGTATTTTCGGCAGTCACACTTGGCACCTGGACCTATATTTTCCAGGGACTTCTGGTGCTGACACTGATGATCCTGCGCAAAAAATTTGTTCCTCAGTACCTGTTCAGCTTCGTGGTCGGATTTGTGTTCGGCGAGCTGCTGGATGTGCACGAAATGTGGATCAATGTTCTGCCTACCGCCATCGGCTGGCGCGTGCTTTACTTTGTGGCAAGCTACATACTGATCTGCATCGGAATCGCACTTTCCAACCGCTGCCAGATGCCAATCGTGCCTACAGACCTTTTTCCAAGAGAGCTGTCCCAGATCACTTCCATCACCTACCCGAAGATCAAGATCAGCTTTGACGTCATTTGTCTGGCTGTCACTGCCCTTCTTACCGGAATCGGTCTTGGACATATCAAAGGACTTGGCGTTGGTACGGTAGCAGCCGCTTTCACCATGGGAAAAGGAGTGGGCATCGCAGGGGACTGGATGGACCGCCACATGGCATTTACGTCCTTCCTCGCTAAGAAGCAGGCTTAACTTTCATTATTTAAAAATAAAATACAATCTTTCTTTTTCCTGACATAAAATGTATAAATTGATATTATTTGCAAATACTAGTACAGCGAAAATTAAGTATCTGCTATATTGACGTAGGATGATTTTCTCATATGCAAGGCGGAGGAATGAGGCGTAGCGGTGGCTACGGCGATTGACGACAACGCAGCATATGAAAAATCAGACAAGTCAATATGGCGGTTACTTAATATTCGCTGTACTAGTCTCAGGGGGCAAAAAGGAGGGATTGTATGATATTACTTATCGTTCTGTTTTTTGCATTACAGGTTCTGATACTTTTCTGTTGTCTGGCTGCGGGAAACGATCCGTATTCCCAGCAGCTTTCCGACCAGGAACAGCTTGAGTTTCTTGCCCGCTGGAA
>CAKRKL010000165.1 GCA_934358405.1 uncultured Blautia sp. | reverse complement strand
TGGATCATCCGGAAATCTTCTGGGTCATCAGCTTCAAGTACCGTTATTATAAAGATTCCCCTAATCTGATTTTTATCCCTGAGTATCTATTTGACAAAAATAAAATCCGGGAGCATCAAAAAGCCATGGAAGCCCGTGTGGAAAAGCTTGTCCGCCCTGCTATGAAGCTTTCCCAGTGGGAAAAAGAGAAGTATGTACATGATTTCATCTGTGAAAATGTCCGTTATGATAAGCTGAAAAAACCTTATTCCCACGAAATCATCGGCCCTCTGGGCCAGGGCGTAGGAGTCTGTGAAGGCATTGCAAAAGCAGTAAAGGTTCTTCTGGATGCATTGGGAGTGTGGTGTATGATTGCTATTTGCGGGAATAATCCGGAAAAAGGAATCAAGTACCGTCATACCTGGAATATTGTAAAACCAGAGGGGACATATTATCATCTGGATGCCACCTTCGATAATAGTCTTGGGACAGATCACCATAATTCAGAAATCCGTTATGACTATTTTAATCTGGATGATCAGCAGATTTTTCGGGATCATGAACCGTTGATTGCACCGGCGCCTTCCTGCACGGATCATGATCATTTTTATTATAAAGAAAAAAAGCTTTCCTTTACCAAAAAGGAAGACGTATACAAGCGCTCCCTTCAGGCAGCTAAGAAGGGAAAGATCCTGATTTTTCACTGGAGAGGTGGTTATCTTACCCGTGAAGTATTAGACGAGCTTCTGGAGCTGATCCGAAAGGCAGGAGCAGAACGAAATAAAACTGCAAGAGTCAGCATAAACTGGCCTCAGGCAGTTATTCGGCTTGAGTATACAGACACACAGCTGCCGGAAAAGATTTCTCTTGAAGAAGCGAATGAAGGAGAGCGGCAATAGCCTGTTTCGGGAAGAAAGCTGAAATAAACTAAAAGGGACATAAGTCCTTTTGGAATTTTGAAAAGCAAAAATATTGCATGAAAAAACTTTAAAAAAACTGGCCGAATTATACAAAAATTAAAATAAACAATGAAAAAGGGACATGAGTCCTGTTTTAAAAGTGAGACATATGTCATTGTAAGACTATCAGGATCGATATTATAAAAAGGAGGAAAATATAAAATGAAGAAAAGAATTGCAGCTATGGTGCTTGCAGGAGCAATGGCACTTTCCCTTGCACCGGCATACGCAGTCACAGAGGTAAAGGCAGAGGCGGCAGACATGAAGATCGCAATGGTTACTGACTCCGGTGATATCACAGACCAGAGCTTTAATCAGACTACTTACGAGGCATGTAAGGAATGGGCAGCTGATAACGGCTGTGACTTCAATTATTACAAACCGGAGAGTGACTCTGATGAGGCACGTAACGCAAGTGTTGACCAGGCTGTGGCAGATGGTGCCAATGTAATCGTACTTCCGGGATATATGTTTGCGGCTACTGTTGTAGAGCAGTCTGAGATGTATCCGGACGTGAAGTTTATCGCACCGGATGTAAGTGCCGGCGATATCTGTGAGAAGGGTGTTGGAGAAGGATATACCTATAATCCGGATGATTACGAGGTGTCTGATTACTACAACACAGAAAATGTATACTGCTGTACTTATCAGGAAGAGGTTTCCGGATACATGGCTGGCTATACAGCAGTGAAGCTTGGCTACAAGCACCTGGGATTCCTTGGCGGAATGTCTGTACCGGCAGTTACCCGTTTCGGATACGGTTATGTTCAGGGCGCTGACGAAGCAGCGAAGGAGCTTGGAATTACAGATGAGGTTGAGCTTGAGTATGTATGCGGCGGACAGTTCTACGGCGATGCAGATATTACAGCTTACATGGATACCTGGTATGGAAGCAAGGGCGTTGAGGTTGTATTTGCATGCGGTGGCGGAATCTACACATCTGCAGCAGAAGCAGCAGCTAAGGCTGATGGTAAGGTAATCGGCGTTGACTCTGATCAGGCTGCTATCATTGGAGAGGATCTTACCGTTACATCTGCTATGAAGGGTCTTGCACCGACTGTTAAGACTGCACTTGAGGCAATTAAGGATGGAACATGGGAGTCCGATTACGCAGGAAAGATTGATAACCTTGGTCTTGTATCTGAGAATTCTGAAGAGAACTATGTACAGCTTCCGTTAGAGTCCACACAGTGGGATGATAGCTTCACAGAAGATGATTACAAAGAGCTTGTTAAAAAATTATATGATGGTGAGATCACTGTAAGCAATGATATCACTGAATTACCGGAAACTGAGATTAAAGTTGAGGATTACGGCAGCATCAAATAAGACAACTACTTGCATAGACAAATATAATTTTTGAGAATGGGTAGTGTCCCGCAAGGCAGGTTACTGTTCATACAGTGAACAGTAACCATGCAGGAGGCAGCGAAGGGGAGTGAGCAATTGCCACTTCCCTTTTTTAACCGAATCAAGTAAGTCCCCTGGATCGGTTGCGAAAAGTAATAAGCAGTGAGTGGGGACTTGCTTGTATCAGGAGGAGTGCAAGCTCCTTCTGATAAACTGCGAAGCAGTTATTCGGTTATGAGCAAGTAGCGAAGCGGATTGCGAATATCCGCTTGACTCAACAAGAAGCTTTTTGATAGCCTTTTGGGATTTTTCTTGTAAAACAAAGAAGGAGAAAAACGAAGATGAGTGAATATGCAATTGAAATGCTGGGAATCACCAAACGTTTTCCCGGAATCATCGCAAATGACAATATCACGCTTCAGCTGAAAAAAGGTGAGATCCATGCACTGCTTGGTGAGAATGGGGCAGGAAAATCTACACTCATGAGTGTTCTGTTCGGTTTGTACCAGCCAGAAGAGGGAGAAATCCGCAAGGATGGCAAAAAAGTAGAAATTAAAGACCCTAATGATGCCAATGACCTTGGAATCGGTATGGTACACCAGCATTTCAAGCTGGTAGAGTGCTTCAGTGTCCTTGATAATATTATTCTGGGTGTGGAGACCACAAAGAATGGTTTTCTCCAGAAGGATGGCGCCCGCAAAAAAGTCATGTCACTTTCAGAGAAATATGGTCTGTCTGTGGATCCGGATGCCATTATTGAAGACACCACAGTGGGTATGCAGCAGAGAACAGAAATTCTTAAGATGCTTTACCGTGACAATGAAATACTGATTTTTGACGAGCCTACTGCAGTACTCACACCTCAGGAGATTCAGGAGCTGATGCAGATCATGAAGAATCTGGCAGCAGAAGGTAAGAGCATTCTGTTTATCACTCATAAGCTGGGCGAGATCATGCAGGTTGCAGACCGCTGTACTGTTCTTCGCAAGGGCAAATATATTGGCACCGTAAACATTGAGGACACCAATCCGGAAAAGCTATCAGCAATGATGGTCGGACGAGATGTAAGCTTTGTTGTAGAAAAGAAAGAAGCAAAGCCAGGAGAAGTAGTCCTTGATATTAAAGATATGACAGT
>CAKRKL010000164.1 GCA_934358405.1 uncultured Blautia sp. | reverse complement strand
TCCAGATTTCGCACCAGGATCTTACTGATTTTCACCTTACAGCCAAGCTTAGCTGTCATCTCATCTTCCTGATTTTTCAGAACCTTGTAAACCCCGGTTCCAACTGTTCCCAGCCCTAAAAGGGCTGCATTTATCACTTTCTCTTCCATGGGAACTCCCTTCTTCATATAGGATTCTGTAATATTATTAATCGTCAGTGTAAAAAAGACAATTGTCTTTCGTGCGTTGACATTTCACTGTGTGCTTCCTATACTATGGCAGATTGCGGGATTTGTCAAGATGGGAATCCTGCTCTCCCTACTTCTCGCTTAAGTCTTTCAGCTGTTTCTGCAGTTTCCTGATGTAATGAAATCCTGCACACAAGGTCACTGAAATGGTTATTGACAGAATTGCTGCCAGAATCACATAGACAGCAGTTCCGGCTCCGGCTACCATACAATAAAACAGACATCCTGCCAGAAATCCTGCAAATACTATTTCAATTCCTGTCTCCAATACTTTCTTCAATAATTTGCCCTCCCTTGTAGGGTCTTTATAACGACCCTGTTCTATTTTTAATTTTACCCCGATAATAAAGATATAGCAAGACCAATTTGTTCACATCAATATGGGGTTAAAAATATGATAAAGTACGACAGGTTGTGGAAAACCATGGAGGAACGTCATATTTCCCAGTACGACCTTTATACATATTACGAGATCAGTAAAAGTTTACTGCATAAATTCCGTAAAAACGAAAATGTGGAAATTGTTACTCTTGATCACATATGTACCATTCTGGAATGCAATATTGAAGATGTAGTAGAGCATGTGCCAGATGAACAATATGTGGAATATGTAAAGGCAAGACGGGAAATTGCAGCAGCCAGTGCCAAACGGACTCCAAAGAGAAAATAATTATAATTTAATTCAGGTATGTATTTGATGTTTGTTTTTTATTTATAGTTAGAACATTTTGTACTTTATTTCTTTATAAAAACACCGCCAGAAATTTCCCGATTCCTTTCCGGTAATTTCTCTGGCGGTGTTTTGTAATTTCTATGTTTATTCTACTTCTTCTGGCTCCATGCTGAGCGTATGCTCAACCTCTGTTCCAATGTCATATTTCTGTCTGTATTCCTTAAAATAGGCATAATATTCAATGCTGTCTGACGGATAAATCTTAGAATTATGAATGTGAATATCGGATGTATCCTCTCCACTCTTCATAAGAGCGGTCATGGCACTTGCGCAGTGGGAAGCAATACGTCCGAAGCTGTTCAGGATATCATTGAAAACAGTTCCTTCTTCAAGACCACATTTTCCCTGGCTTAAACGCTCTACATGGCGCATCTTCAGTTCGTCGCAAAGTCTGGTAATCACTACACCAAGAGGAGCAACACGCTGCGCTGCCTCTTTATCATCATTCATAAAGGCATTGCATGTCACGTTAATATCTTCGCGAACCGCATCCATAACTACATTCAGCTCATCCCATGCTGTCTGTGAGAAATTGGTATGATTATCATGCATTTCATTTGACATATGCGCAATATAAGATGCATGATCACCGATTCTCTCAAAGTCATTGATGGTATGCAGATAAAGGGAGGCCTGACGGGTCTGAGCTGTATTCATCTCACGCTTGGTGAGCTGGATCAGATATTCACCAAGACGGCTCTCATACTTGTCGATCAGATCTTCTTTCCTCTGTACTTTATCATACTTATCCTGCTGATAATCATTCAGAAGATTCATTGCCCTGTTTACATTCTTGCGAAGCTTCTTAGCCATACCATTCATGGCACGATGGCACTGTCCCATAGCAAGAGCAGGATAGCTAAGAAGACGTTCCTCTAACAGGTCGAAATCTGCTTCATCCTCCAGCTCCTCCGCACTGTCCTTGACAAGATAGCATACAAGCTGCTCCAGCTTCGGAATAAAAGGAAACAGTACAACTACAGTCGCCACACGGAATATGGTATTCAAAAAGGCAATGGATACAGGACTCATGATCATATCCATAAACCCAAAGTGAACAAAGGCATTCACTGTGTAGAAGATAATGGACCACAGGATCAATCCAAACAGGTCGTTAAGCAAATAGACAAGGGCAGTTCTTTTACCATTCTTATTGGCTCCTACTGCGGAGATCAGTACCGGACAGGCAGCTCCGACACCGATACCAAGGACGATTGGAAAGGCACTTGCAAAGGTCAGAATTCCTGTTACGGAAAGTGCCTGAAGTACACCTACTGTAGCGGAAGCACTCTGAAGCACTGCGGTGAATGCAATACCTACCAGGATACCTGCAATAGGATTGGAGAACATTGTCAGCATATCGATAAATACAGGACTCTCACGCAGCGGCGCAACAGCTCCACTCATCATCTGCATTCCATTCATCAAAATGGCAAAGCCCAGCATAATGTTTCCGATATTTCTGTATACAGATCTTTTACAGACCATGCGAAGAATAATACCGATAACAGCAACTACCGCTGAGATGGTGGCTGTGGAAAGAATGCTTGCAATTCCACCGGAGCCCTGAATATATGACAGACATAAAATCCATCCAGTGATACTGGTTCCGATATTTGCACCCATGATAATACCAATTGCCTGTTTCAGCTTCATCATACCGGAGTTTACAAAGCCGATAACCATAACCGTTGTGGCGGATGAAGACTGGATCACACTTGTAACACCGGTTCCAAGTGCAACACCCTTCAGCGGGGTATTTGTCATCTTGTAAAGGAAAGCTTCCAGCTTATTGCCGGCAACGGATTTCAGTCCGTCTCCCATCAATGACATTCCAAATAAGAAAAACGATACTCCGCATAGCAAAGATAAAACCATTGAAAAAATTGCCATGTTTTACTCCTCTGTTGTCGCTTCCCTCTCTGCTCCTTCGCATGAGTGCGACCTTTCTTCTCAAGTATTTTGTTTTCTATTAACGTGGATTTTTCTCAATTTTTACATATCCTTAACTATTATGCCATAATCATAAGCTGATTACAATATTGGATTGATCTTAAAGCGTAATTTTTTATGCCTGGAAAAGCTGTATTTTGGGTAAAATTCGCTAAAAGACTATAAGAAGGTTACAGGAGAATTTCCCGCTGCATAACAAAAACGCCATAAAACGCTTCCGGCAAAGCCGAAAAAAGGCGCTCTATGGCGTTTTCAACGCTTGGACACTTGTAAGATTTAAGGATCTTACTATTATTTAAGAGATAAAAATCTCAATTATTTGTTGTAGTTTACGATATCACCGAACTCAGCTTTGAGGGAAGCACCGCCAACAAGACCGCCATCGATATCTGCCTGAGCAAATAATTCCGGAGCAGTTTTAGCGTTTACAGATCCGCCATACTGAATACGGATAGCTGCTGCTGTAGCCTCATCATAGATTTCAGCGATGCAAGCACGGATTCCTGCGCAAACTTCCTGAGCCTGCTCAGTTGTAGCTGTTTTACCGGTTCCGATAGC
>CAKRKL010000163.1 GCA_934358405.1 uncultured Blautia sp. | reverse complement strand
ACTGGTACTGATGATCCTTCATTCTCATACGATACTCTACCTGGTATTTTATCTGGTTCGTCTTATCCGCAATTGCTGCCTGAAGCTGCGCCATTACTCTTTCTTTGTCCTGTGGATGCAGAAGCTCTGACCAGGCTTCCAGTTTATTCGGAAAATCAAAGGTGTCGTGATAGCCAAGCATTTTTCGGAACTCATGGCTCCAGCTTGCATTCACAATCTCACTGTTTTCGTCACAGTCAAAGTACCAGAAGCCGGAACAGATTGCCTCATTGGTCAGTGCCAGATTTACATGATCCCAGTTGACCTGTACGGACATAACCCAGATCGGTCTGCACGCTTCATCTGTTGTATCCTCTTTATAAAGCCGTACATTATTCACGGTACCGTCCGCTGTAAGGATCTGTGCTTCCCCTGCTCCGTGAAGCTGCAAAAAGCGGCTCCGGTCCAGTAGTGCATCTGCATCCTCTCCATAAAAGAAATTTTTCAATGAGCCTTTTGTGTGCTTCATAAAAGAATCGAATGTATATCCTGTACTATGTAACAGCAGATTACTCACAGACAAAACAGACAGGTTTTGATCATAATATCCTGTTATGATACCTACCGCGCCATTATTTTCCAGTGTTTTCTGTACTGCCTGTGACAGGGCCTGTGTTTGTCCTGACACAGTCTCATCTAAAGAATAAATTTTGTCTTCATAATTTCCCATTTTATAGAAATCCTCACTCTGTTTTATGCAAATCTGGGCATACAAAAAGGACACCAGCCAAAATTCTGCCAGTGTCCCTACTATATTTTTTACCTTCTGGCTTTGCGTCCCTGCTTTTCAACAGGTTTGCCTTTAAATAATTTTCATTTTTGTCAAAAATAAAATACCACGAAGTTTTTCACACGTCAATAATAAAATGACAGATTGTTGCCATGTTAAAAAAGCAGGTTTCCAAGCCCTGTAGAAACCAGGAACAATACAAGCATGACAGCAGGTACTACAATTTTGATCATAAAGCTGTACAGCTTTGCTCGTCCGAAATGCTCGCCGTTTTTTTCAGCTTCGCTGATAATATATTTGGGTCCCACAACCCAGCCAATGAGAATACTGGTGAGAAACGAGATAAACGGCATTAAAAAGCTGTTGCTGATATAGTCCATTACATCCAGAAGCTGTGCAGTTGCTCCGTTTGGAAGCGAAAGCTCGAAATACAGTACGTTGTAGCCAAGGCAGATCAGAACAGCTGTAACCAGGGAATAGATTCCAATGATCCCGCACATCTGTTTTCTGGATTTGTGGAAAATCTCCATGCAGTTTGCAACCAGTGTTTCCATTACAGATACACAGGAGGTTAAGGCTGCAAAGCCCATCATCAGGAAAAAAGCGATTGCTGCGATTCTTCCGATTCCACCCATTGCCTTAAATACCTTGGGAAGGGAAATGAAGATCAGGCTTGGGCCGGAGGCCATTCCTTCCGTTCCAAGGAATACAAATACAGCAGGAATGATCATCATACCAGCCAGAAATGCCACGCCGGTATCAAAGATTTCAATCTGGTTAATGGATTTATTCAGATTTACATCATCCTTTACATAGGAGCCGTAGGTTACCATAATTCCCATGGAAACGCTCAGGGAGAAAAACAGCTGGCTCATTGCATCCAGAAGGATTTCCAGAAAGCGCTTGACGGTAAGCCCGCTTACGTCCGGGTAAAGATAGAACTTCAGCCCCTGAAGTCCGGTGCGTACAGCCCCGTCTGCTCCCTCGTGGGAAAGTGTCAGTGAAAAAATGGCAATGCCTAAGATCAGCACGATCAGTCCGGGCATGATAAATTTGGAAAAACGCTCGATTCCTTTTTCCACACCGCAATATACGATCCATGCAGTTAATGCAAGAAAAACAAGCATAAAGATAATCGGCGATACCCTGGATGTAATAAAGGATGTAAAATACCCGTCTTCTGATAATTCGTTTCCGTTAGAAATTATATACGCACAGAAGTATTTGGTGATCCATCCGCCAATTACAGAATAATAGGTCATGATCAGTGCCGGCACCAGAAAGGTCAGGTATCCGAGAAATTTCCATTTGGAATTCAGTGTTCCAAATGCTTTCAATGCGTTCTGCTTGGTCTTTCGGCCGATGGCAATATCCGTTGTCAGAAGTACAAAGCCAAAGGTCAGCACCAGTACCAGGTACACAGCCAGGAAAAGTCCGCCTCCGTCTTTCGCACAAAGATAAGGAAAACGCCAGATGTTGCCAACTCCTACTGCACTGCCGGCTGCCGCCAGTACAAAACCCAGGGAATTACTAAAGTTACTCTTTTTCTCTTTCATATCAGCTGCCTCTATTTCAGTTTAAATTTCATGAATACCGGGTCATGATCGGAATAAGAATATCCGGTATTGATGTTTTCGTAAGATGTACATTCAATGTTGTCGGAAAAGATAAATCCGTCCAGTGTGACGGTGTAGGTCACATCCGGCACATATTCCATGTCAGCGTTGCGGGCGCTGTTCCACAGCTCCTCCTTCTCCTCTTCGGTAAACAGGTCAATACCAAAGGTAAAGTGCTCTGGAAGCTCATTCCTTGGAAATGGATATGCCCAGGATTCCCTTTCGCTGTTATCATCCTCGGAAGCCTTTAAATCATGATTAAAATCACCGCCGCATAAAACATAATTTCCGGCTTCATATTCCTTCTGCATGTCAGCAGAAAGCATGCTGATCTGTCCCTTGCGGATTTCATCGCTGTTGCCATATGCAGACATATGTAAAGCAAAGATCACCAGCTCCTTTCCATTTTCCACAGGAATCCTGGAAATGCTGTAGCATCTGTCCAGATCAAAAAATTTGGTAAAGGATGTGGACACAGGAAAGCTTCTTCTAAGCGCAGAAGTAACCGGATATCTGGAAAAAACACCGATACCGGCTTTGCTGCTTCCATGTGGCTGTGTAAATGGATAAAGCAAAAATGCAGAGTCATAATTTTTTGCAAAAACGTAATAATAATCCGGGAAGTAATTCTTTAAAATAGAATATTCATCCACATGGTAGCTTCTTGTAGCGTCCAGATCGATTTCTTCAATCAAAGCAAAATCCGGATCATAGGAAGCAGCCAGTTCTCCGGCGCCATTCACGGTTTCCAGAACACTGTCCTTGCTTTTTGCCCAGGAGGATTTGCCTCCATCCATAAAAAAGCTGAAATCCGGGGTGTACGCGCCAAAACCAATGTTGTAGGTAAGGGCTGAATATTCAGTGCCTGTTTGCAGGGAATCCTCCCGAACCTGTGCACTGCCACTGGTTTCTGAAGCAGAGTCCTCTCCTTGTAAGGTTTCCACCTGAAGCTTTTGATTATCAGGAATCCGGTGGTAGCTTGCAAAAAGATAGATCAGATATCCTGCAAGCAAAACCAGGACTGCACCGAAAATGCAGCCCAGGATCTTTAAGATTTTTTTCATGATTTCCTCTCCAATTCTTAAAAATATAAGAAAAGAGTATCATATACCATCTGAAAAAGCAACCAAAA
>CAKRKL010000162.1 GCA_934358405.1 uncultured Blautia sp. | reverse complement strand
TGCCAGCATTATGAAAACTGACAACATTGCAATTATTTTTTTATTGAGCTTGCTGTTGTTCCTATGGTGTTTCATTTCCCGTTTTCCTCCTTTCCACAAATTTTTCTCTGTTTAACCCATCCGGCGCTGCTTTTGAAGCAGCAGATTTGAGATCTGCATTCTGTTCAGCCGTGCTGCGCCGTGAGGTTTTTTTCCCTTTGTCATTGCTGTCTGCAAATATATCGGGAATAAATACCAGCAGCAGAAGCACCGCACCTGCCAAAAGCGCAATATATATTCCAGGCGGGTGCTGGATGTAATCTGCAACATAGCCCAGATAGGGAATGGAGAAGATCGGTGTACCCACCACATTTTTATAATGTACCAGCCCGCCATCCTCTGTGTCGTTGGCATCGCCTTTTGTGCGGAAACGGATCACGGCAGGATCTTCCTCGTCCGGGACAATGCCAACCACGCGGTGTGTAGCGATGGTGTTCTCATCCAGCATAAATGTAATGGGCTGCCCTTCCTTTATGGTATAGGGATCTGTCTTTTTTACATAGATCAGAGAACCTGTATGATATGTCGGCTCCATGGAGCCTGACAGCACGGTAAATACCTGCAGCCCCATAACTCGCGCACCAACCAGCAAAAGTGCCAGAATCACAACTACGGCGACCAGAATGCTGCTGATCACATTCCATATTTTTTTTAAAGATTTGTTCATAAAGCGAAGTTCTCCATATCTGCCAGAATCTTTCTGAAAAAGTTCCACCCTTTTTACTGAGCTGTAACAACGGATACTTTGATTTCCTTCTCATTTTCGCTAAGGTCGAATGTACCGCCATCCTGTACCAGAACGTGGATTTCATACAGTACATCCTCAGATAAGGTATCCGGGATCGCTCCCTCCTCTGTCTGGATATGCCACAGGTCTGCAGGCACTTCCTGAAGGGAGCCGTCTGCACCGTAACCGTAAAGCTTTAGTGCATCTGCGCTGCCGGACAGACCTTTCACTCGCAGCGCCACTGTGGTGTTCGGATGCACATTTTCAACAGTTACGGTATTCAGCCAGCCCATAACACTGCCCTGTCCGCCATCTGCTTCAAAGGTTTCCTGTCCAAGCACATTTCGCATTGCCTGATCCAGATCCACTTTGCGGTACGGCATTTCCGGCAGATAAACAAAACGATCCTGAAGTCTTAACAGCTCCAGATATCCGGTCGGACAATAAAGGGCATTTCCACTGTTTCCGGCATACATGCCGATGGCCATGTTGTTGTAGCCAGGCTTGCTGGAAACATCCATTGAAAATACGGTCTCGCCAGTCTCAAAATCTAACATAATATACTGCCACATGCCAGTTTCCAGATCCTGCACATAGCCGTAAATATATCCGGTGGCAGTGGAAAGCTTCAGCATGGAAGTATCGGACAGATCGCTTCTGCACCAGATGCTCTTCATTTCGTAGCCGTCATCAGTTTTGATGGTGTCCACTCGTTCTACACCTGGCATGATCATTTTATTTCCCTGGCTTAACCAGTTTACATCATAAATATTGGCATAGCTCTGGATGGAAGAATCGCTGTCCTCTTTTCCAAGAGCAGCACTTCCGGCACCAAACCAGTTGCACACAATGGTACTCACCGTTCCCTCACCGTTGTCGTATACAATTGCGGAGTTTTCCACAGATACCTGACTGTCCTCCGGAAGCTCGTCGATAACCGGAAGGCTGGCAACGGTTTCTCCGGTTTTCATATCAACAGCAAGGAGATTTACCGGATTCTGATTGTCGGTAAACATAACCAAGTCTTTTGTAAGAGAAGGGGAACAGCCGCCGCCCCAGGCAAGACCACCACCTGTAGTGGCATCGCCTTCTGCGCTTTCCTTGGCACCTACGCTCTCATAAGAAGTTTCCCATACCTTCTGCACACCGTTATCTGCCTGGAACAGATAGCAGTTCAGGTTTGTCAGGATCACAGCGCCATCCTTGGAGGATGCAATGCCATTTTCTGCGCCCTCGCCCGGAGTCAGTTCATATACAAACACAGAGTTTGTCAGGTCCGCTTCCTCTCCGTTTAAGATCGCATCAATGGCATTGCGGGAAATGTATCCAACTGCTCCTTGCTGCTCCCTGTCCGGATAAATGCGGAAGCCGCCGGTGGCAAACCATAAATTCCCGTCATAGTCAAATACTACTGATAAAAGATTCTGATCCAGTGTTTTTCCAAGAGCCGCTTCTGCTGCAGCCTTGATGTCGATATCCAGCACCTTCTCAAATTCCGGCAGCACGTTTCCTTCCTCGTCGGTTGCTTTTAACATCAGCACATGATTATTGCTGGTTGGACACACGATTCGGTTGCTCTCATCTACAAAGGAGTAGGAGCTTTGGATCACATAGCCGCCTTCGTCATGCTGCTTCGGGGAAAAATATCCAACTGTCTGTGTCTCATCTGCATTGATATCACGGATAGCAAGACCACCAAGAAATGGAACCACTGCGTGACCGTAGGAATCAAAAAAGATGGCCGGGGATGCATTTGCGTTTACTTTCTCATAAGAAACATTGATCTCGGAATAGATACCTACCGGCAGCACCTCATCTGTAGAGTCGGTATTGTAGCAGTCATGATGAATGTTGGAATCACTTTTTGCCATATAAGGATTTTCTTCCACTACCTTGGGGGAAAGTGCTTTTATTGGAAGCTGGGATGTACCTTCGCTTTGAGCGTCTTCAGCTTGTGCTTCCTTGTTCTGTGTCTCCTCTGCATGGAGAAGCTTCACCGTGCAGTCAGAGGTAACCGTAAGCATGGCTGCCATCATTGCAATAATCATAGCTCTTTTTTTCATTATCATCTTCCTCCTGAATTAAAATAAATATAATCACCTGCGTCCGAAACATGCCGTAAGCCCTTCCCAGAGCTTCTGTTCCTCCACGGGTTCCATAAAAAAATATTCCACACGCAGTTTAAATGCATGAAGGGAAAAATCCAGATCACTGCACCAGATCATTTTGCATTTCGGATGCAGGGAACGGAGGTGCTCCGCAGCATTCAGCCCTGCTACTCCCTGAAGTGCCAGAAGCACAATGGACGGTATTGTTTTTTGTATTTCTCCAAAAAACTTTTCCTGATCCTGATAAATCTGAACCAGGGGAAATATCTTTCTGTCGGCGCAGTAGTTCAAAATATATTCTGCATAGTCCTGCCCCTTTTGTCCTTTATCAATCAATACAGCAATGCAATACAATACACGAATCTCCTCCTTTCCTGTTTGATTTTTTCCTTCATTTGTTAAAATCATTATATAAAAATCCATCTGTTTTTCAATTGGTTTGGCACGAAACGACGGAAAATGGCACGAATTACATATGAGGGTATGTATTGACTTGTCTACTATAAATAAGAAAGAACAAGCCCTGCTCCAATCTATTGCAAAACTGCAAAAAGCAGTGGCTTACATTGACTGGAAGCAGGGATTCTATGACGATGTGTTGTCGGGCAAGACAGCGTATTACAGCAGTCTGGTTCCGGAATTGAGGAAGTGATAAGTCAGTACAGTTGATGCCTTCCTTATGGCGGATTCATCACCTTCTTCGCCATCCTTTCGGCATTTGCCCTGCCTTTTTTTCTCTGCCTGTTCCGGAATGTAATATCCAAGCTGAATCCTTACAGCCTCATCAAT
>CAKRKL010000161.1 GCA_934358405.1 uncultured Blautia sp. | reverse complement strand
CATGAGACAGGGCCGTGATCTTGAGGAATATGTAGCCAGAAGATTCATGGAGGAGACCGGAAAGAAAGTGCGCCGCGCCAATTCTATTTTCTATATGGAAGAAAATCCTTTCATGTTGGCAAATGTTGACCGACTGATTGTAGGAGAGAACTGTGAACTTCCAGAAAAAAGAGCTTTAGAGCCTTTTTCAAACACGCTCTAGGACAAACGGGATGCGATAAGAAAGGATGAAATCCTGTCAGGAATTGTAAAGAGTGGACGGTCTTATGAGGAGATAATGAACTTCCTAAATGTGGGAGAAACAAAGGAATAGACAGGGAATGCACCACAGCCGCGGCTGTAGTGCGAGTTTTAGGCGGAAAATTTCTGGAAGTTCACATGGAATGTAAGGGCTTTTCTTCTATTATCTATTATAGGTTACTACACTTCGGGCCACCATACTGGCTCATTATAAACTGTGCCAGCTTTGCATTGGGAGTAGTAATATTGACTGGGTGCTGCAGACGCTTTTCATAATTCCACATAAAAGATCACGCTCCTTCCCTTTCCCATGGAAATGGCTGCTGAGACCATTTCCATAAACCTTCACAGGTCTTGGCTGCTGTATCAATGGTTAATGGACCATAATCTCTGGCGTATTCTGTCAGCAATTGATTGCGTCTGTCTGAAACTTCAGTAAAAAATGCCAGGGCTCTTTCATCATCCGGGTGAGTATCCAGATAAAGAAGCAGATCATTGACAGCGAAGCTGACTTCATTAATCTGCTGAAACAGACAACGCTGTTTGGAAACTTGATTTTTCATCATCTTTGGCCACCTCGCTTTCCACAGAATGGTTTGCAGAGCTGTGGGAAAATAGTACCCACACAAAGGGCATAATCCAAATCATAGGCTGAAGTGAAATTCTGATAAGGGACGTAGGCCATTGTAGGATTAAGCTGCTTCAAAGGGGCATAGATATTTCCTTCTAAATGAGAAGAACAAGTGCATTTAGGCGGATCGGATGGCTGTCTGTGAATATTTGAAGCAGCCTTTGAAGGCATATGGCAATCCGACTCCTGACAATGCGAAGAACAGGGCACAGAAGATGGATTCATCATTCCGCAGGTTCTATTATAAGGGCGGCAGCCCGAACGGTTCATCTGATAATTTTCCATAAACAGATCCTTTCAGAGATACTCTGGTCAATTCGTTCTCTTTATCTTATGTAGAACCATTCAGAATGGTTTATCTTAGTGGAAAAACTATTTGGTTGTCTGAAATCATGAATCTGCAAAATCGTTATGATTTTGGTTTCAAAAAGTATACATGTATAAAATAAAGGACTCCGGGAATCAAAAACATAAGGTTGATTCCATTTACAGCTAAGCAGGAAAAAAATGAGGTCTTTAGTGTAAACCCGAGAAACAGATATAAAATACCGCAAACAGTGCTGCTGTACCAGTTTCCCCATCCAAGCCAGCCGAAAACGCCTGCAAAAATCAGGCTGAATTCTTTATAATATTGCAGGAAATCTCTTCTGGAAAAAGGAAAAACATTACGAAGCAGATAAAATCCCAGAATGATTTCCAGAATATTCATGATTCGCATAAGCTCAAAAACCAGGCTTGTGCTTTTTAGAAGGGAACAGTTTTCCCATAATTTCACATCTAATTTATTGGCTGCACTGATGGCAGCTTTGGTGAACGTACTGTTTGTCATAACAATGCAGCGGTCGCAGTCGTAATATTTACCGCCGGCATAGACTTCCTGAACTGCCTTGTTTCCAACCGGATAAGAATAATATTTGCATTGAATTGCATATTTGGAAAAATGCCTGTAGGCAATGATGTCAACTCCCTGATCACCGCTTTTTTTTGTAACCTCTACATGATGAAATCCTTTTCTGCGCAGCATCTGTGCACATTTATGCTCGTATTTATGTCCATTCATCTGATAAAATTCCTTTGTTTCCTATATTCATTTTTATTAATTTCGTGATTTTGCGCAAAAACATTTGAAATCGTTTCACTCTTTTTTCAAATGCATTTCACATTTTTATCACATTTATTTCGTATATTATTAACTGTAGAAAGCACCAAGTCTTTCTTAATTAATATTTTTCTTTTTCATACGCGCCGGTGCGAAAGCACCGGCCTCCTTCCATTTCAGGGAAAAAAATCCACGTTTTGATAACAATAATAACATAATATTGAATAATGCTACAGCATTTTTCGTGCAACTGCTTCGGCTGTGGCTGATCTGGCAGCGGCGGTAGCCTCAGGATTTCGTCGGCAGAAACCATAAAAAAGACAGTCGATTAGCAGCAATTGTCCAACTTTGGCCGGAATGGAACCGGACTGAAGAGGCCCTTCATTATATCCGCAAAGAAGGACTACATCTGCAAATCCTGCTGCTCTTGAATTAGGATAATGAGTGACCAGAATAATAGAAACCTTATGCTCTCTGGCAATATGCAGCGTGTCCTCCATATCCTTAGTAGAGCCGGAGTAGGAGAATACAAGAAGAACATCTTTGGAAGTAGCAAGTGCAGTATTCATAATCTGCATATGGGAGTCTGAAACCTGGATAAAACGGGAAGATGCTGTGGAAAAACGTGCCCACGCTTCCATAGCCATAACCATACTTCCACCGTTTCCGAAACAATATACCCGATCTGCCTGAACAAGAAGATCTACCGCTTTGCTGATGGCATTTTCATCCAAAAGCTCCAGTGTTTCATTCAAAGACAATATACTGGCTTTATGAATCTTTTGAAAAATTGTATTTAAGCTGTCCTCAGAAGCAATGCCCTGAGGTGAGTTGGAAAGCTCCCCCATATCTGTAACATGATCTGTTTTTGCCAGTGCCAGCTTGAAATCATTATATCCGGCAAGTCCAAGACCATGGCAGAAACGTGTAATTGAAGCTTCGGAAACACCACTGTTTTCTGCAAGTGTGGAAATAGAGAAGTACTGTGCTTCTCCTGTATGTGAAAAAATATAATCTGCCAGCTTTTTCCCGGAACGTGTAAGGGAGTGATACTGTGCAGTAATGGATTCTAAAATATTGCCTGCCAAAACAATACCTCCTATGTAAATTTAACCAAGAGTGGAAGCCCCCAGCATTCCTGCCTGGTTGCCAAGCTGGGCTTTTTTGATAGTAAGATTGCGGAAGCTTGGCATAATAGCCGGCATTAGCTGCTTCTCAATCTGTGCGGGAATATAAGGCTGCTCCATAATTCCGCCGCCCAGAATAATACAAGAGGGGTTAAGCAGATGGATAATGGAAACAAGGCCATGTACAATTTCCCGGATCCACTGATCCACTATCTCTTGGATCGGTTCTTCTTCAAAACGGGAAAAAATCAACTTACCATTAGTGAGGGTAGGGTCATATTCCATTGCTTTTGCAATCAGGGCTGTGGTAGAGGCATACTTCTCATAGCAACCGGAATACATATCTATATCGGGATGACGAAATTCCGGATGTACAATAAGAGCTCCCAGCTCTCCCGCAGAAAAAGAACTTCCATGATACAGGCTGCCATTTGCGAAAATGGCACCGCCCACTCCGGTTCCGTAAGTGAGACAGACAAAGTCATGTTCATTTCTTCCGGCACCGAAATGCGCCTCTCCGATAGCTGCTGCATTTACGTCATTTTCTACATAAACAGGGACACGAAAAGCCTT
>CAKRKL010000160.1 GCA_934358405.1 uncultured Blautia sp. | reverse complement strand
ATCTCCATGGCGGATATTCTGTCTGACTGTATCTGCAAAATTACGCAGGTACCAGTCTCCTTCACTGTGCCCCAAATTGTCATTTACATATTTCAGATGGTCCAGATCGCAGTAGCAAAGCACAGCGCCTCCCCCGCTTTCCAGTATCTTTGCAGCCTTCTCAAAAAAATATAAGCGGTTGCCGATTCCGGTCAGGGAATCCTTGTAGGCTTCCGTTTCCAGTTTGTTCTGCCGCAGCTTCTCCTTTGTTATCTCCCGGATGATATGTACAAAAGCCCTCTGGCCATGCCAGAGCATAGTTCCTGAAGTTATCCTGAAATAATGGTTTCTGCCATCCTTGGCCTCCCAGGTCCATTCGCGGGTGTCATTATTTTGCGCCATGGCCTGGTCCTGCTTCTTCTGCTGCTGCAGGCATAGCTCATAGATTTCCTCCCTGGAAATCTGTGTGCGGCCATTCCCATTGCTGTAAAGGATCTTCTGCTCCGGTGCGCTGATCACCATAATCCCTTCGTCGCTTCTGGCAATTAATTCCATAAGAAGCTGATTGTAATTTTCCATCATATTGGCGTGAAGCTTCTCACGCTCTGCCTCCTGCTTCAAAGCGTCCTCCCGCTCCTTTAGCTGACTGGTCATGGTATTAAAGGCTTCGGAAAACTCTCCCAGAAAAGATACGGTCTGGGAATAATCCCCTTTGGCAACCTGCTTCGCCTGCCAGGTCAGGTGATTCAGATTGGAATGGATATTTTTCAAGTTTTCACACAGGAAATTGTCTCTATCCGGGGCTTTTACAGATAATTCCCCCCTGGAAAGTGCCTCGGAATACTCCTTCATCTCCTGAACGGCATGATCCAAAAATACAAGTCCCTTTCCAAGCTTTTGGTAAGGCTCATCTAACCGCTTGGGATCAAAGGATTTTACCCTGCAATCGTACAAAATACTCCGCAGATATTCAAATAATAGTTCACAGTTTTTATCTTCCATCTGGGAAACTCCTAATCACTCTTTGTCTTTTACTTTAACATGAAAACGGCATACGCGGTCGCCTGTTGCCCAGCAATCCACCTCTACCGCAGTATAGGTTTTCCCGGAATATACAGATAATATGCCGGAGATAAAGCCCTCATCATAGTTGCATACAGTCTCTCCCAGTATGGGAAGCCCGGAACAGTCTGCGTCCTCGGAAACAGTCAGAATGATTCTTCCGCTTGCTTCATCCACATCCTCGATGCGCAGCACACCTATTTTCAGCTCTGCCAGCTTCTTCTGAAGTTGGCTGACAAACTGATCAAGAGGCTGGTCAAGATTTAGCATCTTCCTGGCAAAATATTCTCCTGCCCTGCGTCCTGCCTTGCGGAAAATATCCACCTGCTGCTCTTTGCCAAGCCGTGCGCAAAGCTCCTCCTTCAGGGAATACTCAAGCATACGGTAGACCACAACCGGAAGCTCAGCGCCCAGGTTTTCCCGGCTTTTTTCATCAAATTGCAGGTAATCTTCAAATGTTACAGGCTTTTTATTTTCCAAAAAAATGTTATTTTCCATAAAAACAGCTTCCTTTCTTTTGTTGGTAATGGTGAATGCAGATTGCGGGAATGATTTTTCGTGCGTTCTAATCTAGTTCAATACGAAAGGATTAACTTTCTTTTCAATCCTGATCATCTTCTAAAGCAAAATATTGGATTAAATTATACCATTTTATTATATTTTTTACAAGAATAAATACTGTGGGGGACAGGGAAAGTGGCTTTTTTACATGGAAAGCGGCTTTTTTAGTGTCCCCATTGGACTAAAAGCAACCATAAGCAATACAAGCGGCATGCTCGTAAGTGCTTTGCAGCGTATTTAAAAAGGTTTTCTGCAAGATGTATATCAGAATTTGCAGGGTTTTGTCCACATGAGGACAGGGGCACCGTCGTGCTACAGCAGGCGAATTCCAGAAAGATATGCTGCAAAGCGAGATGTACAGATTGCGAGAATGTTTTTTTAACACGCTCCAGAAGCACTTGGGAGCACATTCTGAGAAAAGTGGTTTTTGCAGCGTGATTTTGTTGCTTTTTATATAGTGTATTGTGTTGTATACAATGTGGGGATTACGGTTAATTCAACTCACGAGATTGTAATTTGGGCTGTAAATACTGTGGGGGACAGGGAAAGTGGCTCTTTTATTGTCCCCCTGGCTTTTCCAGGTTTTCCCCAAAAAATACAATACCGCCAGCAGCTGTTTCCGGGCTCAAGAGCACCATTGCTCAAGAGCGTGTTTGAAAAATCATTCCCGTAATTCAGCCTGCTGGCGGTATTATTTGCAAATCTTTTAACATCCACATACGTCTGACGACGCTTGACACCCTTTTGCAAAAGCATCAATGGAACCAGGGGGACAATAAAAAAACCACTTTCCCTGTCCCCTTGGCTTAATTCAATTTAATAAAAAAGTTATATGTAGTTCCCTGCTGCAATTCAAAATTATTTTCTGCGCAAACAGCTTCTTCGCCATCAGCACCATAATATATTGTAGCAATCTCTTTATCACAGTTCATAGCGTAACGACCTGTGATGCCAGGAACCGATTGGACCATGACCCACTTCTTTTGGTTTTCAAGTATTACAGAAGTCATTTCTTCTGTTTTTATCTCAAGTGGGTCATTTTTTCCAAAATCAATGCTTCCATCAGCATTATATACCATTCCCGTAGAATTATCTTTTACTGTAATATGATAAGTCCGGTGTACAATCCCTTCCGTATCGCTGGCATCCTCAAAACTGGCAGAAAAATCATAACAGGGATCTGTTTGATCCAATATTTTCTCTGTACCGTCCGCGTATACAAGCATTACAGAATATATGTCAAAATCATCCACGTAGTCTAAAAATTCAACTGGAATCGTTTCAGCATCCGGATCAATATTTAAGGCAACAGATGTGACTGTTGGCTCTTCACTTACTGTCTCACTGTCATTTGCAGATTCCTGATCCGATACAGTGTTATCTTCAGATATTGCCTCCTGCTCTCCTGTCAGCGCAGATTCCTCTTTCTTCTGCAAGTTATCCTTCGAACATTTCAATGTATATGAAAGTTCTGGATAATCTGTTCCATTACTGATTACAAGAATATAATCAGAAGACGAATTCAGCTCCATGTAAAGGGTACTACCGTTTTCTGTCAGCTGCAGCATATCCTGAACAGGTTCAGAATCCACTGTATTATTTTGAGCATTAAAGTGATACAATGCTACATCTTGCTCTTTAAGGGACTGATTAAAATTAAAAGTATAGGAAATGAGGGAGTCGCTTACTATATGAAGCAAGTACAAGCCGTCATAAAGGTTCGGAGAATGAACACTCTTAGTTTCCTGAACAGGCAAAAAATCCGAAGATGACATGCTTATGCTCGCCTGCGGAAGAATAATGGTCTGTTTTTCTTCGTTTTCAGTCTGGATTTCTCCAGTATTTTCAGCATTATTCTCTGGTTCCGAAATAGTGAAATCCTCTGTACTGCTCTGACCTTCAGTAGCTTCCGGTGCTGCAGATGTAAACCCGTCATCATTTTCAAAAGCTGATATCTCTTCAGCAAAAACCACCTTATCCGAAATCCGGCTTCCCCCAGGTATGGCAGCAACACCAATGGACAATAAAGCCACTCCAAATTGAAAAACTGTCTTTCTTTTCACTGTCATTCAACTCCTAAAACTTGATA
>CAKRKL010000159.1 GCA_934358405.1 uncultured Blautia sp. | reverse complement strand
TGACGGATTTTAATTCAACGGTGATTTTCCGATCTTTTGTAATCACCTCGGCTCTTCCAAAGCCGGTCATGCTTTTTGTCATAATAATCTCTTTCTGTATTTAATTTTGTTTCAAATGGTATGAACCAGGCGCATGCTGCTGTTCACTTCGTTCATAGCAGCAAACGCATACAGATTTATTATAGTTCATTCCAAAACCCTAGTCAAATCATTTTTTTGCTGTTATAATAGGTCAAGATTCATGGTATCATATACAGAAAGGAGTTATTCCTATGGCTTTTGACGGAATTACCATTGCAGCAATGGTTTCTGAATTAAATAAAAATCTCGCCGGCGGCCGCATCAATAAAATTGCCCAGCCGGAGAGCGACGAGCTTCTGATTACAGCAAAGGGAACAAACGGACAGAAGCGTCTGCTTCTCTCAGCCAGTGCTTCCCTTCCTTTGATCTACTTTACAGGCAAGAACCGGATCAGTCCTCTTACCGCCCCTAATTTTTGCATGCTTCTTCGCAAGCATATCGGCAGTGCCAGGATCATAGCAATCCGGCAGCCTGGTCTGGAGCGTGTAGTGGAATTTGAGCTGGAGCATCTTAATGAGCTGGGTGATGTATGCCGCAAGGTTCTTATTATGGAGCTGATGGGCAAGCACAGCAATCTTATTTTCTGCGATGACCAGAATATGATCCTGGACAGCATCAAGCATGTTTCCTGTAATGTAAGCTCTGTCCGCGAGGTGCTTCCCGGACGTTCCTACTTCATTCCCCACACTCAGGACAAGCTGGATCCTCTGACTGTTTCCAGAGAAGCTTTTATGGAAAAGGTCTGTGCCAAGCCCACTTCCATTTCCAAGGCTCTTTACCAGACCCTTACAGGTCTTAGTCCTGTTATGGCTCAGGAGCTTTGCTACCGCGCTTCCATTGACGGAAATGATGAGGCTGCAGCTCTTGATGCAAATGCCAGGGAGGCATTATATAAGGAGTTTTCCAACATGATGGAGCAGATCCGAAAGGAAGAATTTACCCCTGTGATCGTATACAAGGGCGACGAGCCTGTAGAGTATGGCGTATTTCCTTTTACCCAGTATGGAGAAGGCTTTTCCTGTCAGATCTATGAGTCTGTGTCCGAAATGCTGGAGACCTACTACGCTTCCCGGGATGTGATCACCCGCATCCGCCAGAAATCCGCGGATCTGCGCAGAATTGTCCAGACTGCCCTTGACCGCAACCGCAAGAAGCTAAGCCTTCAGCAAAAGCAGATGAAAGACACAGAGAAAAAAGACAAATACAAAATTTACGGTGAACTGATCAACACCTATGGCTATGGTCTTGAAGAGGGCTGTAAATCCTTTAAGGCTGTGAACTATTATAATGGAGAGGAAATCACCATTCCTCTTGACTCGACACTTAACCCACAGGAGAATTCCAGGAAATATTTCGACCGCTACGGCAAGCTGAAGCGTACCCAGGAGGCTCTGGAGATTCAGATTGCAGACACCCAAAGCGAGATTGAGCATTTGGAATCCATTTCCAATGCCCTTGACATTGCCGCTGAAGAAAGTGATCTTTCCCAGATTAAAGAAGAGCTGATGGAGTACGGCTATGTGAAGCGTCACTACGGAAACAAAAAGGGTGCCAAGATGCAGGTGAAATCAAAGCCCTTCCACTACGTTTCCAGCGATGGCTACGATATTTATGTGGGAAAAAACAACTACCAGAATGACGAGCTTACCTTTAAATTTGCCACCGGAAATGACTGGTGGTTCCATGCAAAAAAAATGCCCGGTTCTCACGTAGTGGTAAAGACAAAGGACGGCACTCTTCCTGACCGTACCTTCGAGGAAGCAGGAAATCTTGCCGCCTACTACTCCAAAGGCCGCACCGCCCCCAAGGTAGAAATCGATTATCTTCAGAAAAAAAATGTAAAAAAGCCTGCCGGAGCCAAGCCTGGTTTTGTGGTTTATTACACAAACTATTCTTTAATGGCTTCACCGGATATTTCAGGAATCAAGCAGTTATCTTAATTCATACAAACAGGAGCGATTTATGAGTATTTTAAATGTTGAACACCTTACCCACGGCTTTGGCGACAGAGCTATTTTTCAGGATGTGTCCTTCCGCCTTCTCAAAGGAGAGCACATCGGCCTGGTAGGCGCCAACGGAGAAGGCAAATCCACCTTCTTCAACATTGTAACTGACAAATTAATGCCGGATGAGGGCAAGATCCAATGGGCAAAGAATGTCCGGGTAGGCTATCTGGACCAGCACTCTGTCCTTTCCCAGGGCATGACCATCCGCGATGTGCTGAAATCCGCTTTTTCCTGGCTTTTTGAGCTGGAAGAGCGAATGAATACCATCTGCGATTCTCTTGGAGAAGCTTCCCCTGAGGAAATGGAAGCTCTTATGGAGGAGCTTGGAACCATTCAGGATACTATGACCATGCACGATTTTTACATAATCGATTCTAAGGTTGAGGAGGTTGCCCGTGCACTTGGGCTTCTGGATCTGGGGCTTGACCGTGATGTTACAGATTTAAGCGGTGGTCAGCGTACCAAGGTTCTTCTTGCCAAGCTTCTTCTTGAGAAACCGGACATCCTTCTTCTGGACGAGCCCACCAACTATCTGGACGAAGAGCACATTGCCTGGCTGAAACGTTATCTTCAGGAATATGAGAATGCTTTTATCCTCATCTCCCATGATATTCCGTTTTTGAACGATGTTATCAATATTGTTTACCATATGGAAAACCAGGAGCTGAACCGCTACGTAGGTGATTATGACCACTTCCAGGAGGTTTACGAGGTAAAAAAATCCCAACTGGAGGCAGCTTATCGCCGTCAGCAGCAGGAAATCAGTGAGCTGAAGGATTTTGTTGCCAGAAACAAGGCTCGTGTTGCCACCCGAAATATGGCAATGTCCAGACAGAAAAAGCTGGACAAAATGGATGTGATCGAGCTTGCAGCTGAGAAGCCGAAGCCGGAATTTCATTTTAAACAGGGACGTACCCCGGGCAAATATATTTTTGAGACCAGGGATCTGGTGATCGGATACGATGAACCCCTTTCCCGTCCTCTTACGCTTTCCATGGAAAGAGGTCAGAAAATTGCCCTGGTAGGTGCTAATGGAATCGGAAAAACCACTCTTCTGAAAAGTATCCTCGGACTAATCCCTGCACTGAAGGGAACCAGAGAATTAGGAGATAATCTTCAGATCGGTTATTTCGAGCAGGAAGTAAAGGGCGATAATAAAACCACCTGTATTGATGAAATCTGGGCCGAATTTCCATCCTACACCCAGTATGAGGTTCGTTCTGCGCTGGCCAAATGTGGTCTTACCACCAAGCATATTGAAAGTCAGGTCCGTGTACTTAGCGGTGGGGAGCAGGCCAAGGTTCGCCTTTGCAAGCTGGTGAATAAAGAAACCAACGTACTCCTTCTGGACGAGCCTACCAACCATCTGGATGTAGATGCCAAGGATGCTTTAAAGGAAGCACTGAAGGAATACAGAGGAAGTGTACTGCTCATCTGCCATGAGCCGGAGTTTTACCAGGATGTAGTTTCCCAGGTATGGGACTGCAGCAAATGGACTACGAAAGTGCTTTGATCTGCTGTGAAAGTTCCAAACAGCAGCCAGGAATGAGATAACAAAAAAAGACGCCGGAGAGTTTGATTTTCAGGGTTCACCCAAACTCTCCGACGTTTTTTATAATTTTATGAT
>CAKRKL010000158.1 GCA_934358405.1 uncultured Blautia sp. | reverse complement strand
AAGGATCCAAGGCTTTTGGATTATCAGAAGAAAATCGAACAGTCCGGTACGCTGCTTCTGTCAATTATCAACAATGTTCTGGATATGGCCAGCATTGAGAGCGGAAGGACAGAGATAGACGAAAACTATGAAAAGGTTGACATGATGGAGGGAACGGTTACAGTTGAAAGTGAGCTGGGAAAGTGTGATCGTTTCCATTTTGGAAGCAAATGCGAAAGAAAAGCAGTGTAAATAAATTTTCAGAAAGTGAAGGGATAAACAAATGCAGACCTATACATATGTTTCAGAGGGAAAATTCGAATTAATTGAAAAACAAAAACCCATACTTATGCATGAAAGAGATGCTATTGTGAAGGTAACCCTTGCCAGCATCTGTTCAAGTGATTTGCATATTAAGCATGGAAGCGTTCCACGTGCAGTTCCCGGCATCACAGTGGGCCACGAGATGGTAGGTGTTGTCGAGAAAGTAGGAAGTGCAGTGACAAAGGTAAAGCCGGGGGACCGGGTAACTGTAAATGTAGAAACCTTTTGCGGCGAATGCTTTTTCTGCAAGAAGGGCTATGTAAACAACTGTACAGATGAAAATGGCGGTTGGGCTCTGGGCTGTCGCATTGATGGTGGTCAGGCTGAATATGTGCGCGTGCCGTTTGCAGACCAGGGACTGAATAAGATCCCGGAGGGGGTTACAGACCGTCAGGCACTTTTTGTGGGAGATGTTCTTGCAACCGGCTATTGGGCTGCCCGTATTTCTGAAATTACAGAGGAAGACACCGTGCTGATTATCGGAGCTGGCCCCACAGGAATCTGTACGCTGCTTTGTGTTATGCTGAAAAAACCAAAACGCATTATTGTGTGCGAAAAAGACGAAAACCGCATCTGTTTTATTAAGGAACATTATCCGCAGGTTCTTACTGTTTCTCCGGAAAAATGCCAGGAGCTTGTCAGGGCAAACAGTGAGCATGGAGGAGCTGATGTGGTTCTCGAGGTAGCAGGCGCAAAATCCACATTTCGTCTGGCATGGGAATGCGCAAGACCAAATGCAATCGTAACTGTGGTTGCCCTTTATAATGAAGCGCAGAGCCTGCCTCTTCCGGATATGTATGGCAAAAATCTTACCTTCAAAACAGGAGGGGTAGATGGCTGCGACTGTGAAGAAACCTTAAGGCTGATTGCAGAGGGCAAGATCAATACAGAACCCCTTATCACACATACCTATCCTCTTAGCAGAATTCAAGAGGCATATGAGCTTTTCGAAAACAAGAGAGACGGTGTGATCAAAGTAGCAGTGGAATGCTGAGCAGGTAAAAAGGATTTTTACAATGAAAAGAGGTAATGAATATGAAAGAAGAATGTTATTCCATTATGTTTAGCAGCTTAACAGGCAATACGAAAATGCTTGCCAATGCCATTGGGGAAGCATTACCAAAAGAGAATTGTGATTATTTTGGCCCATGTAAAGACAAAGAGCCGGTATCTGAAATGCTTTATATCGGATTCTGGACAGATAAGGGAAATGCAGACCAGGCAGCTTTGGAATTGCTGAAAAGCCTTAGAAACAAAAGAATTTTTCTTTTTGGAACTGCAGGCTTTGGTGTGGATGAAGGATATTTTCAGAAAATCCTTAAGAATATCAGAGGCAGCATTGATTCAAGTAATACGATTGTTGGCGAGTATATGTGTCAGGGGAAAATGCCCCAGTCTGTGCGGGACCGCTATGTGAAGATGAAGGAGCAGCCGGACCACAAGCCTAATCTGGATATGCTGATCGAGAATTTTGACCATGCATTATCTCATCCGGATGAAGCTGACCTGGAGAAGCTTCGGGAAAAAGTCAGGGAACTAATTGCGAAATAAGAAGAGACGATTATCAGTAGAAAGACAGGAGAAGCTAAATGACATTTTATCAGGAATTGCAGTTAAATCAGGCAGGATCAAAGGCTCTTTTGAAAAAGAGTGAAACAGTAAAAGAAAAAATATATCATATGCTGGTGTACATGGCAAAGGTAGCCATTACCATGGCATTTTGTTTTTTCTTTGTTACAGCTTTCAGTATCCTGCTTGGAAATGAGAACAGTATTGTAGGAGTAGTGGTTTTATTGTGTCTTATGGTATTTCGAAATGCAGATCTTGGAATCCATACCGGACAGTCTACAATGCTGCTGGCATTATTTTTTGTAATTATGACCGTATGCCCGCATCTGGCCAATCAGCTTTCACCGGTACCGGGGATGCTGTTGAATATGGCAGCACTTGCAGTGCTGATTTTTTTCGGATGCCACAATCCGTTTATGTTTAATCAGTCTACTTTAGTACTGGGATATCTGTTATTATATGGATATGATGTGACAGGTAAAAGCTATCAGATGAGACTTGCAGGAATGGCAGCAGGAGCTGTGCTTACCTGTCTGGTATTTTATCGCAACCACAAAAATCGGGTTTATAAAAGAAAAATGAAGGATGTGCTGCTGGAATTTGATCTTTCTTCCTCCAGAACCAAATGGCAGCTGTGCCAGATTCTGTGCGTACCGGTTGTGCTTTGCATTGCAGAGCTTTTTAACATGCCCCGTGCAATGTGGGCCGGTATTGCAGCTATGTCTGCAATCTTACCGTTTATGGAGGATATGCGCTACAGAGTCAGAAAGAGAATCGTGGGAAATATCGCAGGCGTTGTCTGCTTTATCGTACTTTATTTCCTGCTTCCGCCTTCTATTTATGCATACATTGGACTCCTTGGAGGAATCGGCGTGGGATTTTCCGCCAAATATGGCTGGCAGGCTGTATTTAATACCTTTGGGGCATTGGCTATTGCGGCTAAGTCTTATGGATTAAAGGGAGCGGTTGGCCTTAGAGTGCTTCAGAATGTGTTCGGTGTTGTTTTTGCACTGGTATTTTGTGTTATATTTTATTGGTTCTTGTCAAGAAAGCAGGGAAACAGTCTATGATGCCCTGGTCAAAAGAATTATTTAGGATGCAAGCGTAGAAGACCTGGAGGAATTATTCAGAAAGCTTATGTAAAATCAAAAGGGGCTGCACTTAAATGTGCAGTCTCTTTTTGATTTGCGCGACATGGACGTGCTCTGGCGAAATAAGGTGACAGGAGAAGGGAAAAAAGGTATAATAGCTTTATTAAATGATGTGATAGGAAATTTATTATGGAAGTTACAGTAATCAGATCAAGCAGGAAAACGGTGGCAATTCAGGTAAATTCTGATTCAAGGGTCACTGTAAGAGCTCCACGCAGTGCTTCAGAGAAGGATATTGAACGAATTATCAAAAAGAATGAAGCCTGGATAAACAAACACATTGAGGAAACAGAGGAAAGGAAAAAAAGGTTTGAAGCAAAAACTACAGAAAAACTGACACATAAAAAAATTGCTGCGCTTGCAGATAAGGCTCTTGAGGTAATTCCGGCCAGGGTAGAATATTTCGCAAAAATAATGAAAGTTACATACGGCCATATAACTATCAGAAATCAGAAGACAAGATGGGGAAGCTGCAGCAGCAAAGGAAACTTAAACTTTAATTGTCTTTTGATGCTGGCACCTGCAGAAGTATTAGACTATGTTGTGGTTCATGAGTTATGTCACAGAAAAGAAATGAATCATTCCAAAGCATTTTGGATGGAGGTACAAAGGATTCTTCCTGATTATAAAGATGCAATTCAATGGCTAAAAGAAGATGGAAGCCAGATTATTCGTATGGCAGCGGAGCTTGAGCGTGTTTGAAAATAAAA
>CAKRKL010000157.1 GCA_934358405.1 uncultured Blautia sp. | reverse complement strand
CCTGCTTTTTCCATAATGGCTTGCATAATTGCATTTTTCTGCTCAGCCTTGGCAACGATCAGAACCAGCTCCTTCTCGGAAACAAGGGAAACTCCAAGAAACTGTTCTGCACGCTTCATTCCGATGCCTTTTCCGTGTAATACTGTGCCGCCTGTGGCACCGCCCTCTTCTGCTGCCTTCATCACCTGTGTATTATACCCGTAGTTGGCAATTGCCACGATCAGTTCATGTCTGGTGTCCTTCAATATACTTTCCTCCTCTCTTACAAACTCCTGTCCCTGAATAAGAAATTCAAGCTGCCTTTTTCCGCCAATGCTGCTCATAGGGATCACAAATACGATCCCGGTTCCAGGGACATCAATACGCAGCTGATTTTGCAGGCTTTTTTTCACTTTCTTCCATACAGGTGCAGTCACAAAGTGAAAGCTGATCCCTTTCTCATCGTCTTCCAGTCCCATATAATCCAGGATGGAGCTGGACGCAGTTCCCATCCCAAGAGAGACTGTTCCAACCTCCACCTGATTTTCTCTGTAAACCTTTGCAAAGGCAGGAATGTGCTTTCTGTTGGTGATTGTCACCATCATATATAATCCGCTCATATTTCAGTCCTCTCTAAAGCTCAATAATCTCATCATCACCAAGCTCTCCATACAGCTCGGCCACACCAACATACTTAGGCACTTCTGTTCTGTTTTCTCTTTGCTTCTTAGCCCCAGGTCTTCCTTCCCGGATCTGATAAGCAAGCCCCAGAACCTGCAGCGTGATCAGCGGAGTCATGGCAACCATAGCCACCACGCCAAATGCATCTGTCACAACATTCCCTCCAACTGCCTGGCAGGCTCCCTGTGCCAGAGGAAGCAAAAAGGTAGCTGTCATGGGACCGGAGGCAACCCCGCCGGAGTCAAACGCAATAGCAGTGAAAATTTTCGGAACAAAAAGGCTGAGGAGCAGGGCTACCCCATATCCCGGCACCAGAAAATAAAGCACTGAGATTCCTGTAAGCACCCGGAACATGGAAATTCCAACGGAAACTGCCACACCTACAGATAAGCTGATCTGAATGGATCTGCCGGAAATAGCTCCGTCTGTCAGCTCCTCAACCTGCTTCATCAGTACATAAACTGCTGGCTCTGCTTTTACGATAAAATATCCGATGACCATGCCAAGTGGCACCAGAATCCATCTGCACTGCAGATTCCCAAGAACAATCCCAAGATAATTTCCTGCCGGAATAAATCCCACATTGGCTCCTGTCAAAAACAGCACAAGGCCTATGTAGGTGTAGAATAAACCGATAATAAGCTTAAGAAGCACATCTTTATTCAGCTTCAGGGAAACCATCTGGAAAATCCCGAAAAATACGGTGATGGGGAAAAGGGATACTGCGATTTCCTTAAAATATTTGGGCAGAGCCGATGCAAACAGCCGTCCCAGCTCCACAGAATTCTCCACCTCTGTTACCGTCTCTGAGGTAAAATTTCCCTCTGTATGATATACAAGGCCCAGTATAAGAACTGCCAGAATAGGACCTATGGAGCACAGAGCCACAAGTCCGAAGCTGTCGTCCTCTGCATGCTTATCGTTACGGATTGCAGCGATACCAACACCCAGTGCCATAATGAATGGAACTGTCATAGGACCGGTTGTCACTCCCCCTGAATCAAAGGCTACTGCCAGAAAATCCTTGGGAACAAACATTGCAATTATAAAAACCAGGATATAGAAGCTAAATAATAAGGGCGGCAGTGCAATTCCAAAAAGAATACGCAATAATGCCACAACAAGAAATGCGCCAACTCCCAGTGCTACTGACAAGATCAGCACCATATTCGGCACAGAAGAAACCTGTTCTGCAAGGACCTGCAGATCCGGTTCAGAAATCGTAATAATAAATCCAAGAACAAATCCGAGAATTACAATAAAGCCTAACTTCTTCGTGCGAAGCATACTGCCTCCCACATGCTCGCCCATAGGCGTCATAGACATTTCTGCGCCCATGGAAAAAAAGATCATTCCAATGATGACAAGCACCGATCCAATCAGGAATTCCACCAGAATACTGGGGGAAAGCGCGGCTATGGTAAACCCAAGTGCCAAAACAATCAACACAATAGGCAGTACTGCGCTGATGGATTCCTTTGCCTTTTCTTTTGCATTTTCTTTCATGAGAGACCGATGGGTCCCCAGCCTTTCTATTTGTTTTCTTCTTTCCACATATACCTCCAATTCTTTACCATGTACTCTCACATAATAATTGCAGTTATAAATTATTGTAACATTTCCCATAGGGTTAGTCATCTATAAATTAAAGATATATTCTTAATTTTTTATAAACTCGATCCAATCAAAAAAAGCCAGGGAAAATACAGTTCAGTCCTGTATTTCCCTGACTTTCCATATGAAGATGATATCAGGGTCAAAAGGTCAAAAAGCCGTTCGTGCTTGCACGATAAGGCTTTTGAACTTGGGATCCGCCGAACATGAGGAAGTAGCGATTTACGCAGTAAATCAGCGGATTCCGAATGTTCGAGAATTGCGGGAGCAGCTTTGCTGCGGAGCAATTCGTAGATATCAAGTTAGAGGCAAACGATCTATATCAGCCAACGATCACACCGCCGCCAATGACAACATCACCGTCATACAAAACGGCTGCCTGTCCCTTGGTGATGGCTCTCTGAGGCTCATCGAAGATAATGTGTACGCTTTTCTCGCCTGTTACCTTCACTGTCGCCCACTGCTCCTTCTGGCGATAACGCACCTTGGCTTTCGCACGAAACTCTGCCGGAGGGGTATCAAAGGAAATGAAGTTAAAATCCTCCACATCCAGCTCCCTGCGAAAAAGATCCTCATTATCTCCAAGAATCACCCGATTCTCAGCCGGACAGATTTTGGTTACATAGACCGGCTTGCCCGCTGCAATGCCAAGTCCCTTTCTCTGTCCAACTGTATAGCCGATGATTCCTTTGTGTTTTCCAAGGACATTGCCCTCTTTATCTGTAAAATCGCCTGCCGGATAATCTTTTCCTGTAAATCTGCGGATAAAGCCTGCATAATCTCCATCCGGCACAAAGCAGATATCCTGGCTGTCCGGCTTCTCTGCGTTAAAAAAGTTCTGTTCATCTGCGATCATGCGGGTCTGGTTCTTATTCATCTCTCCCAGCGGGAACATAGTATGCGCCAGCTGCTCCTGGGTCAGGGAATAAAGCACATAGCTTTGATCCTTGGAAGGATCTGCCGCCTTTTTCAGAAGATATCTGCCATCCTCACGCTGCTGGATTCTTGCATAATGACCTGTCACCACATAATAGCAGCCAAGCTCCCTGGCGCGGTGATACAAACTGTCAAACTTCAGATAGCGGTTGCAGTCAATGCAAGGGTTGGGAGTGGCTCCGTTCTCATATGCAGCCACAAAGCGATCCATGACCTGCTTCTTAAAATCTGCTGTAAAATTAAAAACATAATAAGGAATTCCAAGATTATGGGCTACACTTCTTGCATCCTCCACATCATCCAGGGAGCAGCAGCTTTTTTTACGGCTGATCCCAGCATCCTCATTCTGAAAAAGCTTCATAGTCACACCGATACAGTCATATCCATGCTCCTTCATAAGGTGGGCGGCTACTGAAGAATCCACGCCGCCGCTCATGGCGATCAATGCCTTTTTCATGTTGTCTGCTTCCATATATTTAAACCGTTACTGAAAACTTATAAAAAGTTATAAACTTCTATGTTTCATTCCTACTTCAACGAGTATGCTTTTGATGA
>CAKRKL010000156.1 GCA_934358405.1 uncultured Blautia sp. | reverse complement strand
GTCAAAATGGTTTCAGGAGCGAAGCCCTTCAGATAATCATAGCCTTTCTGGATTACAGCTGTGTCAGTTGAGAACAGACCGGCAAGCACATCACCCTTAAACATAACCAAAATGAAAACCAGACATCCAAATACAAGCCCTACTCCAATTCCTGTAAACATGGATTTTTTTGCACGCTTCTGTTTTCCGGCACCAATATTCTGGGAAACAAAGGAAGCCATGGACTGCATCAGTGAACTTGGAATCAGCATGGCAAAATTTACAATTTTGCAGGCAACGCCGTAGCCAGAGGAAGCTTCAAGTCCCAGCCTGTTGACAAATGCGCAGAGAGCCAGGAAGGAAATCTGCGTAAGAAATTCCTGAAGTGCCAGCGGAAGACCGATTCCCAGAAATTTTTTGCACTGATGGTTAAAACAAAAATCTTCTTTTGTGATGGAAAACGGAAGCTTCTTTTTGATTAAAATCAAAATGGCGCAAACAACGCTGATGGCCTGTGCAAAAACAGTGGCAAGTGCAGCACCGGCGGCATCCATATGCAGTCCTGCAACCAGCAGCAGGTCGCCGAAAATGTTGACGATACAGGCAACCAGAACAAACAAAAGCGGTGACTTGCTGTCTCCAAGGCCACGGAAAATAGCAGCCAGCAGGTTATAGGCTACTATGAAGAAAATGCCGCTGCCACAAATACGCACATAGCTGGTGGTCAGCGCAAGTGCCTCCTGTGGTGCCTGCATAAGCACAGAAATGGGGCGTGCAAAAGCTACCATAATTACGAACAGTGCAGCTGAAATTACAGCAAAAACAACTGCTGCGCCTCCAATTACAGAACCAATCTGTTCCGGTTTCTTTTCCCCAAGATAACGGGCAATGAGAACTGTAATTCCCATTGCAAACTGCGTTACTACAAAGGTGACCAGATTCAGTACCTGGCTTCCGGTGGAAACCGCGGAAAGTCCGGAGGTGGAGCCAAAGCGGCCCACTACCAGAAGGTCTACAGCACCGTAAGCAGCCTGCAGAACCAGTGCGCTCAGAATAGGAAGCATAAACAGGGCAAGCTTTTTCAGAATACTTCCTTTAGTAAAATCATTTTTTTCATTTGTCAATGGAAATTCTCCTTTCGCACATAATTTTATAAAATTTTTCAATAGTGCGGATCATACATAGGGCATCTTCCTCAGGGATTCCTTTCACGCAGGAAGCCAATGCATGGAAATACTGTTCATTGTATTTCTGGTGCAGTTCCTCACCTTTGTCTGTAATAGAAAGACAGGTGACGCGGCCATCAGCAGGAGACGCAAGCTTTTTCACATAGCCTTTGGCCTCCATATCCTTGATGGTTCTGGTAACGCCTGGTCTTGGAAGTGCCAGCGCGTCGCTGATATCCGACACCTTCACCTGAATTCCCTTAAGCTCCAGGGAATGTATTACATCCAGATACTGAATGTAAGAAGAGGTTACTCCCTCCGGCAGTGGCGGCAGCATATCCCGGATCCTTTTCGCCTGATAAAAGGCATCCATCATTCGCTTTAACAGTTCAATGTCCATATAGATGCTTCTCCTTAAAAAGTAGTAGAGACTCATGATGAATAATTACCATAAGTAATTACAATTGGTAATTATAATAAGGAGAAGGGGAATTGTCAAGATACTTCTATCTTTTTTCAAAATAAAAAATCCCCTTGAAATGATGGGAGTGAATACCCATCAATCCAAGAGGATTTACAGCGTTTTTATTATTTTTCAGAGGACTTATATAAGCTTACTGGCTGATCAGCTCCTGTAATTCAGCATCATAGTCAATTCTTTCTCCACTTGTAGTATCAAATACCATAGTAGATTTGTTGTCATCTGTATAAGTGCTCCATTCCGGTACATTCTCGCCATTCGGATCTCCGGTGCTTGCAAAGTTTACCCATGCACTTGCCATTACATCCTGCAGATCATAAGCGTCCTGACTTCCGCCATAGGAACCGGCTACTAAGTCAACATTGTGGAATACAAATGGGATTTCGCCACAGTGCCATAAGTTTACACCACCGTCAATTGGAGATTCATAGGATACAACGTAATCATAGTTCTTAGTTGCACCAGCTTCAACTCGCTTTGTAAGGGTTTTGGAGAAATTGGTACGATTTGCTACATAATAAGCATCACAAGCGCTCTTTTCCGGATAAGCCTTCAGGAATGCTTCTTTTACAGCTTCCGCTTTGTCACCATATTTTTCGGTTAATTTTGCGTCTACTTCTTCATCAGTCCAGGAGTTTTTGTTGGTTTCGTTAGGATCCAGAGCAGTCCAGCAGTTCATTTCTCCAAATACAGAACCTACCATAACCGGAATGTCGTTTGTCCATTCCTGGAAATTACTCTGAATATAATCTTCATCAAGAACCGGACGCCAGCTTAAAGAGGTTCCCAGCTCATCGCCTACCTGTTTCATTGCTTCCGTTGCAGCAGCATCAAGAGTATCATACGGAACCTCTTTTAACTGCTCAATCTGGTTATCTGAAATTCCTAAAATCTCAAGTGTTTTAGCAGTTATTTTTTTAGCAGTATCCTGTTCAATATAACGCTCACTTCCACTCTGTACAATCGCCTGATTGAATAATCCCTCTGCCTCAGGGGTAGCTAACATGCTGATAATCTTACCGCCGCCGCCGGACTGTCCGAAAATAGTTACGTTGTCAGGATCGCCGCCGAAATTAGCGATGTTTTCTTTTACCCACTTTAAGGATGCAACTAAATCTGCTACACCGCAGTTACCGGAATACTGATAATCCTCACCATACTCGGAAACATCCAGGTAACCAAGTACATTTAAGCGGTGGTTTACAGTTACTACAACTACATCGCCATATTCGCTGAGATTCTTTCCGTCATATGCAACACCCTCGATAGAGGAACCATTTGTGTAGCCACCACCGTGGAACCATACCATAACCGGTTTCTTTGCATTGGCATCCAGATCCTGTGTCCAGACATTCAGATTCTGGCAATTTTCGCTCTGAGCCCAGTAACGATGAGGAATCAGGAAATCTCCGCCATCTGGATCTGTCATTTTTGTAATAGGAGCGGTTGAACCATAGACAAGGCAATTGCGGATGCCGTCCCAGGTATCAGGAGCTTCCGGCATTTCAAATCTGTCAGCCTTTGCATAAGGAATTCCACGGAAGGTATAAGTTCCGTCATCAATAAAACCACGAACCTTTCCATATGCGGTATCTGTAATGCCTTCTGTTTTGCTCACAACAATGCTCTCTGTGGCTGCTGTGTCATCAGCTGCTGCAGCGGAAACTGTTGAAATTCCCATAGAGAAAATCATAACACTGCTTAAAAGGATACTTATAATTTTTTTCTTCATTTCTTAAATCTCCTCCTTCGTATCAAGTAGTTTCATTATAAAAAAACAGGGCTGTTGGCGCTATAAGTTTTTGAATCAGTCACTGTTACTTTTTTGATTGTTTTGGAAATCTGATTGAAAAACAATTTGATAGGTTGTAGTATATTTTATAAGAAAGGCTATAGTATTTTTATAAAAAATTTTATGAAAAGAGAGTTTCTATAATATGAAAAGAAATCTGAAGATATTTTTATTAATTGCTGTTTGTGCCATTACAGGCATCTGCATGTTATGTGTCAGAGAAGAAAATAAAAAGCAGCAAATACACAGTGTAAAAAAAGAAGAAAAGGAAACACTGGTGTTTCTTACGTCCAAAAGAGAAACACGGCATATTTTTGAGAAAATTATCGCGGATTTTAATGAATCACAGG
>CAKRKL010000155.1 GCA_934358405.1 uncultured Blautia sp. | reverse complement strand
CCTGATTTGGATAATGCCAACGTAGGGAAATACATGTCGTGCACGGTAATAGTATGTGCTTTTGCTCTCTGTTTTTTGTGAACTGGGGGCACCACTTTTCGCAGAACAGACCAGGCGCCGGATGATGCTCGTATTGTATCATCCGGCGCTTTTTTCAATATGATGCCCTTTGTAAAGCGGACATTCCAGGTCCGCTTCGCTACTTGTTCAAACACGCTTTAGAAAGGAGACCGGCCATATGGTAAGAATCAATGGAGAAGAGAAGGCACTTGCCGGACTCAATCTCCTGGAATATCTGAAGACTGCAGGATACCAACCGGAGAAAATCGTTGTAGAACGAAATCTGGAAATCATCCCACGGGAGCAGCTGCAGGATGTAGTGATCCAGGATGAGGATTTAATTGAAGTACTAAGCTTTGTTGGTGGAGGCTGATGCAATGACTGAAATAAGAGAAAGGATGCAGCAGCTTATTTCAAAGGAAGAGCTGGATAAAGCCTTTGACGCAAGATTTCCAAAAGAAATGCAGGTAAAATTGAAAAATGCAAGGGTTGCCATAGCAGGACTTGGAGGACTTGGCTCCAACATTGCAGTCATGCTTGCCAGAAGCGGAGTAGGCCAGCTTTTGCTGGTAGACTATGATGTGGTAGATGTGACAAATTTAAACAGACAGATGTATTATATTCAACAGCTTGGAATGCCAAAGGCACAGGCGCTGCCTGAGATATTATATCAGATTAATCCATATAGCAATTACCAGTCCCGCTGCCTTAGGGTAACAGAGGAAAATATTGCAGAATTGTTTATGGAATATCCCATTGTCTGTGAGGCCTTTGATCAGCCGGATCAGAAAGCCATGCTGGTAAGGGAAGTGCTTACGCAGTGTCCGTATACCACAGTCATATCGGGAAACGGAATGGCAGGCTATAAAGATGCCAATGAGATACAGACCAGCCAGAAGCTGCGCCGTCTTTATGTGTGCGGAGATCAGCATACAGACGTGGCAGAGGGAATTGGCCTTATGGCGCCAAGAGTGGCTGCCTGTGCGGCCCATCAGGCAAATAAAGTGATACAGCTTATAATGGAAGCATAAAAAGGAGAGAAAAAATGGAAGACAAACTGATATTAGGTGGAAGAGAATTTAAAAGTCGTTTTATTCTGGGATCCGGAAAATACAACCTGAACCTGATTAACGCTGCTGTAGAGCAGGGCGGCGCAGAAATCATAACCCTTGCACTTCGCCGTGCAAATACAAAGGAAAGCGAAAATATTCTGGATTACATTCCAAAGGGTGTTACCCTGCTGCCGAACACATCAGGTGCCCGAAATGCAGAGGAAGCAGTCCGCATTGCAAGACTGAGCCGTGCAATGGGCTGCGGTGATTTTGTAAAAATCGAAATCATGCGTGATGCCAAATATCTTTTCCCGGATAACCAGGAAACCATAAAGGCGACTGAGATTCTGGCAAAGGAAGGCTTTGTAGTCCTGCCATATATGAATCCGGATCTGAACGTGGCAAGAGATCTGCAAAATGCAGGAGCAGCAGCAGTTATGCCTCTGGCTGCACCTATCGGAAGCAACAAAGGTCTGGCAACCAAGGCCATGATCCAGGTGCTGATCGATGAGATCGATCTGCCGGTCATTGTGGATGCCGGAATCGGAAAGCCATCTCAGGCTTGTGAGGCAATGGAAATGGGAGCAGCAGCGATCATGGCAAATACTGCAATCGCAACAGCAGGAAATATACCGGATATGGCAGAAGCATTTAAGCTTGCTATTTTGGCAGGAAGAAAGGCATATCTTACCGGAATGGGAAGAGTACTTGCAAGAGGCGGAAGCGCATCAGATCCATTAACCGGATTTTTGCGATAGGAGGATGCAGTCATGAATGAAGAAAATCAGGTATATTTTATTGACAGTGACAAGTTGCCGCCCTCTGCACTTGAGAGAAAGCACCGTCTGGAGCAGGATCCTTCTTTTCGTGCAGACCATATGAAATATATGGAAGGAATGCAGGTGATCCAGTCAGATATTAAAGATAAGGTATTAAAAGCCATGGAGGAGTATGACTACGACTCCTACACTGCAAATGATGTTGAGAGAGCACTTTCCCACGAGACCTGTTCCATAGAAGATTTCAAGGCACTTTTGTCACCGGCAGCAGCTCCTTATCTGGAGCAGATGGCAAGAAAAGCAGAAGAAATAACAAAGAATCATTTCGGAAACACCGTTTATATTTTTACACCTTTGTATATTGCCAATTACTGTCAGAATTACTGCATTTACTGCGGCTTCAATTGTTATAACAATATTCGCAGAAAGAAGCTGGATTTCCAGGAAATCGAGCATGAAATGCAGGTTATTGCCAAAACAGGAATGGAAGAGATCCTGATCCTCACAGGGGAAAGCCGCTCATATTCAGATGTAACCTATATTGGGGAGGCAGTAAAGATTGCCCGGAAATATTTCAAGAATATCGGAATTGAGATTTATCCGGTAAATGTAGACGAATATAAATACCTTCACGAATGCGGCGTAGATTACGTAACTGTTTTCCAGGAAACCTACAATACAGATAAATATGAAACTCTGCATTTACTCGGACATAAGAGAGTATGGCCATACCGCTTTGATTCCCAGGAGCGTGCGCTGATGGGAGGGATGAGAGGAGCAGGCTTTTCCGCTCTTCTTGGCCTGGATGATTTCCGAAAGGATGCACTGGCAACTGCGCTCCATGTTTACTACATCAACCGCAAATATCCCCATGCAGAGCTTTCCTTAAGCTGCCCAAGATTACGTCCTATTGTGAACAATGACAAGATCAATCCTCGTGATGTGGGAGAGAAGGAGCTTTGTCAGGTATTGTGTGCATATCGTATGTTCCTTCCATTTGCCGGAATTACCGTATCCAGCCGTGAGAGCGCAGACTTCCGAAATGGTATAGCCAAGATTTGTGCTACAAAGGTATCTGCAGGTGTATCTACAGGCATAGGTGATCATGAGGAAAAATATGAGGGAAAAGAAGATGCAGATGTAGGTGACGAGCAGTTTGAGATCAATGATTCTCGTTCCTTTGAATCCATGTATCAGGACATGGAGCAGGAAGGATTGCAGCCGGTTCTGAACGATTACCTCTATGTGTAACAGCTGCGAGCATACCATTGTAATCACCAACCGCTCTCTTGTGCACGGGGACTTCCTGAAGCAGCTGGAAAAAGTAACAAGGCTGCACCCTCATGCACTGATCCTGCGGGAAAAGGATCTCACAGACGAAGCATATGAGGCACTGGCAAAAAAAGTCCTTGAGCTATGCCAAAGGGAAGGGGTTCTCTGCTTTTTACAGACTAAGCCATCCATTGCCAGAAGGCTTGCCTGTAAGAATATGCATCTGTCCATCCCGGTCTTAAAGGGCTTGCAGGAGTCAGACAAAAGAACTCTAAAAAAAGATTTTCAGAATCTTAGCGTTTCCTGCCACAGCATGGAGGATGTAAAGACAGCAGTAAAAAACGGCGCTACACAGATTGTTCTTGGAACTATCTTTGAGACAGAATGCAAAAAAGGCCTTCCGGGAAAAGGGGTGGACTTTGTGCGGGAAATATGTCAAAGCTGTCCCATTCCTGTTTATGCTATTGGCGGAATCAATGAGGAACGGCTGGCAAAGGTTATGGACGCCGGAGCAGCAGGCGGCTGTATGATGTCCGGATTTATGAGACTGTAGGATGAAAAAATGACAGAGAAAAACACATTTTCATCAGATCGGATAAGCGCCTATTTTCAAAAAGAAT
>CAKRKL010000154.1 GCA_934358405.1 uncultured Blautia sp. | reverse complement strand
AATTCAAAAATTTCTTTGTCAATATTGGAAAAAATTCACTTTTTCATAACAGACTTATGATATGATATAATTCAGATTCAGAAAATCAAGACAGGCGTTTGCCCGCCGGATTCAAGGAGGTAATTATTATGAAATTTACAAAAATGCATGGTATTGGAAATGATTATGTATATGTAAACTGTTTTAAAGAAACTGTAAAAGATCCATCAGCAGTAGCCCGGTTTGTAAGTGACCGCCATTTCGGTATCGGCTCTGACGGACTGATTCTGATTAAGCCTTCCGATATTGCAGATTGCGAAATGGATATGTATAATCTGGATGGCTCTCAGGGTGCCATGTGCGGAAACGGAATCCGCTGTGTTGCAAAATATGCGTATGATTATGGTATTGTAAATAAAACAAGCATCAGCGTTGCCACCAAAAGCGGAGTAAAGTATCTGGATCTTTCCATCCGTGACGGCAAGGTAAGCATGGTAAAGGTAAATATGGGTGCCCCCATTCTTCAGGCATCCCTTATACCAGTTGTATCTGAAAATGAACATGTCATAAATGCTCCCCTTGAAGTAAACGGACAGATCTATCATTTTACCGCTGTTTCCATGGGGAATCCTCATGCCATTGTTTATATGGATGATGTAGAAGGACTGGATATAGAAAAGCTGGGACCTTCCTTTGAATCACATGTCAGCTTTCCGGACCGTGTAAATACAGAGTTTGTCAAGGTAATCGACCGCCACACTGTTCAGATGAGAGTATGGGAGCGCGGTTCCGGTGAGACTCTTGCCTGCGGTACAGGAGCATGCGCAGTTGCCGTTGCTTCTATTTTAAACGGACTGGTCGACAGGGATACTCCGGTTACTGTAAAGCTTCTTGGAGGAGACTTAAATATTTTCTGGGATGAAAGCGATGATCAGGTTTATATGACCGGTCCCGCTGCCACAGTATTTGACGGAGAAATCGATCTGTCATTTCTCGGCGAATAGTCATAAAAATAAGAGCTTGTGAAAACGCACCTTTGTTTTCACAAGCCCTTATTTTCATATCAGCTTAACAAATCACTTTTATTCTTCCCAGGGAAATCCTTTTTCAGATACATTCCAGAACCCGTTCCACAATAAACACAGCCCCACAGGCAAATAGCGCAACACTTAGAAGGCTCTTCTCTTTATACGATGCAATCAACGCTACAATAAATCCTGCTGCAGCTGAAACCACACTTGCTGTTGCCGACAAAATTGCAGGAAATGTCATAGCCGCCAGACAGGCATATGGTACATAAAACAGAAAGGATTTTATAAAGGGATTGGTAATTTCCTTTTTTGCCAGAGCCAGAGGCAGCATACGGATCAGATATGTCACCCCTGCCATAACCAGTATATAAATGTAAATATCAGGCTTCATAAGCGTTCTCCTTTTTGTTTTCCTCCACAGCCGGGCTAATTGGACAAAGCCAGGCTGCAAGTCCTGCAACCAGAACTGTAATGATAATAATCACAAATCCGGATGATATTCCTGACAAAGCCGGAACCCACGCAAACAGTGCGCTCATTGCCATTGCACTTAGAACAACCATAAGTACTGCCTTGTTTTTCTTTGAAGGTGGAATGATCAGAGCCAGGAACATACCGTAAATTGCCACGCCTAAGGCGCTCATAATAAAAGCAGGAAGAAGACTTCCGGAAATGGCTCCAAGCAAAGTACCAATCGTCCAGCCTGGAATGGCCACACTCATTACGCCGTAATTGTAAAAAGCACTAACCTTGCCAGGTTTGCCTACACTGACACCAAAAATCTCATCAGTCACACCAAATGCCACTGCGTAACGATGTCCCCAGGGTTCGTCCCGCCGCAGCTTCTGGGAAAGAGAAAAGGACATCAGACAGTATCTCAGATTGATTATCAACTGAGTCAGCGCCATCTCCCACAGAGAGCCTCCTGCTATGATAATATCCAAACCTGCAAACTGTCCTGCTGATGTAAGATTCGTAAGTGAAATCAGAACTGCCTGCCAGATCGTAAGTCCATTCTGTACTGCCATCATTCCAAATGTAAAAGAAACTGCCAGATACCCAAGTGCGATTGGGATTCCATCTGTAATTCCATGCTTAAAGCTCTCTTTTTTCATGAGAGATTTCCTCCGATTTCCTCTGCCTGAAAAAATATTTGATACCCATTCAGACTTTTTTTCGTGAAATAGCCTGGGAAGCATTTTTTGCCTCCCAGGCTATCTCATTGTAGCACTTTACATTAGTAAATTCAACCCTGACTATCATCAGAATGTCTTTTTCAGCTGCGCCAAATAATCTGAAATGTTCCATTTTCCAGTATTTTTGCTACCTGCTCCAATTCATCGGAATTCCATTTTTTTGCTGTTTCAGGTTTTCCTGTAAACTTTACACAGGTTCCGCAGGAAGAGCTCAGATTTCTGGGAACCGGCATAATGACAGCCGGATATCCTTCCCTGTCACATTTTTTCTTAAATGCCATTGCTCCAAAATGGGAAAAAAATGTGGCAATATAATCCTCCATTATTTTTCCAGGGTCAGAATAAAATCCTCCCCCTCCTCTTTCCAGGATACCTGGTATCCCTGATGCATGGCAAAACGGGACACGTTTTCTCTTGCAGTTACGTTATCTACCATTACTGTGTATGCCTTCTCTCCCAAAGCCAGCGCATTCTTGGTGCGGATCACAGGCTCCGGGCAGGAAAGACCTCTTGCATCTATTGTTTTCATAAATTAAATCCCCTTTCTGATAAGCCTTTAGTTCTCTGCCTTACGCGCAGAATTGATTACTGCGATCACAAGCAGTACAGCAAAACCGATTACAACTGCCACTTTTCCATTTGCTGTAGGTCCTTCTCCGGAAGAAGCAAGTCCAAAATTATGGGACACTGCAGCTCCAGCCATCAGACCAATTACTGTAATAGCAGAATCTGTATTTCCTTCCCCTGCCAGTACTAACTGGCGAAGCGGACAGCCGCCAAGAAGTACACAGCTAAATCCTGCCAGTGCCATTCCAAGTGCATTCCACAGACCATCTGTATGAGCAATGGGCTGTCCTGCAAATCCCGGATTAAAATATCCAAGAATCATATTTCCGATCAGTGCACTTACCAGAATTGCAATAAATCCAAGAAGGAGCTTCCATTCTCCAAACAGAACTACGTCGCGGATACCACCAACCATACATAAGCGTGTTCTCTGCGCCAAAGCTCCAACCACAAGTCCTGCAAGCAGAGAAATAATAATTGCCGCATGCTTTGCCCCAGGGCCGCCCTCTGCCTCTGTAAAGTGAATAAACGCAGGAGCTGCAATCAAAAGCACCAGCACTGCAATTTCCAAAATCGGGAAAATTCCGCCCTCCACAGGCTGCATCTTATAGGAACGCTTCAGTGTATATCCTTTTTTCAGGAAAAATACACCGCCAAGAATTCCCACAACAAATCCTGCCAGTCCTAAAATTGCATTCCAATCGCCGCCTGCAAGACGAAGAATCATACGGAATGGGCAACCAAGAAACATCAGGCAGCCAATCATAACAACCATTCCGATTATAAAGCGGGTAACAGGTGCAGAGCCGCCTCTTGGCTTGAATTCTTTTGTTGCAAGAGCCAAAATGCAGGAGCCCAGAACCAGTCCCACAATTTCCGGACGTATGTACTGCACTGCAGCTGCAGAATGAAATCCCAGTGCTCCTGTGGTATCACGCAGGAAGCATGCAATACAGAAGCCCATATTTGCAGGATTTCCAAAATAAACCAGAGCCACCGCAATAATTCCAATGATGACTCC
>CAKRKL010000153.1 GCA_934358405.1 uncultured Blautia sp. | reverse complement strand
ATCCTCATAATAATTTCTCAATATAATCTATCAGGTAAAATTCTTCCTGCTTCTGTCCAACAAAAAGTGTACCGCAGCTGCCGCCTTCCACAATACGATGGATATTATGGAAATCACCGCCATTGGCAATGACCATATCTGTACCTGCGGCTGTGGCAATTCTGGCGGCTGTAAGCTTGGTCGCCATCCCTCCGGTGCCGACCTTGCTTCCGGTGGAGCCCTTTCCCATATTTAAAAGCTTCTCGTCCAGGTGTTCCACTGTATCAATAAATTTCGCCTCCGGATTGGTGTTCGGATCATCTGTAAAAAGTCCGTCTATATCTGACATCAGAATCAGAAGATCGGCTCCGATCAGGGCTGCTACCACTGCGGAAAGGGTATCATTATCACCAAATTTCTCCAGTGACTGAAGCTCATAGGTGGAAATAGAGTCATTTTCATTTACAATAGGGATCACGCCCATAGATAAAAGCTCATTAAAGGTATTCTCCGCATTCTTGCGGTTGGCATTGTTTACCATGGTATTCTTAGTCATCAGGATCTGACCTGCCATCAGGTTGTATTCTCCAAACAGCTTCTGGTAAATCATCATCAGTCTTGCCTGGCCTACTGCTGCACATGCCTGCTTCTGGCGAGACTCCTGCGGCTTCTCCTTAAATCCAAGTGCAGCTGCACCTACTGCAATAGCACCTGAGGATACCAGTACCACATCCTTGCCCTGATTGCGAAGGTCTCCCAGCTCTCTTACCAGCACCTCAAGCTTGCGCAGATTCAGCCTGCCAGTCTGAGAGTGGGTCAGAGAAGAGCTGCCGATCTTGATTACTACTCGTTTCTTATCTTTCAGTCTTTCCCGGTAATTCATTCTTCTAGTCAACTCCGTTAATCGTTAATATAATAACCTTTTTGCTACCTATCTTACATCATTTTTCTTCATTCGTCTATAATTTTAGAAAATGTACAAATAATTTCAAAAAAAATTCACGTATTCTTTGTAAAAAGCTTCTGCAAAAAGGAAAAAGGAAGGCTTCAGAAGCGGCCTTTGTAAGCGCTCACCTCTGAAATCCCCCCTTCGGATTTCGGTTCTTTACTGCAGGGTAACAGATCCCACAGAATCATTCAGCACGATCTCTACCCATGTCTTACCCTGATTCAGCTGGATCTCCTGTCCGCTGGCATCATAATAATGAGTCGTACCCAGCATGGAATCTCTGCTCCAGGTAATATCTATGGCTTTCCCTCTGGTAATATATTTACCGCTTCCCCCGGACTGTGTATCAATTTTCAGATAACCGTTGGCATCATAGGGCTGATAGCCGGAATACTGAAGAATGATATTATCACAGGTCAGCTGCTGTCCTGTCAGCTGATCCACATGCGGTGCATTAAACTGGAAACGGCTGTATTCCTTCGTCTGGTCATTATATTCAAACCAGGGATGACTGTCCCTGAAATTATCAAGCTTCACAACAGTGGCCGGTACCCCTGCATCCAGGGTAACCTCTGTTCCGTCCGGTGCAAACTGGTAATGTCCTGTATAGCCCTCCGGATACTGCTGACTGTAGCCCTGGCTCTGGATTCCTGCCTGAAGGTGGGCTGCATCTGTATATGCATTATGAGGTGCCACACGGTCTGTGGTGCGGAAATATGCATTTCCAAGGGTCAGTCCGTTCAGGTTATCGATCACATGCTGGTCCAGATACTGAAGCGCATACACAGCCTGTCCATAGTGTGCATAAATGGCATTAAATTCACTTGCATAAAAAATATAATAGTCACGGCAGCTTCTTACAGGTCCGATCCGGTCCAGATCATCGTAGTCCTCAATAATTGCCATAAGCCTTGTAATTCCGCCCTCTACAGGTGCCTCATAGATAACACCTGCACTGCCGGTACCGCTCTGGGGAGCACCATTGACATCATTGCCAAGCATAACGGCAATGGGACGTCTTCTTCCAGCAGTCTCTGAAACATCCTCTCCTGTAAGGTAGCTCTTCACCTGCATATCCAGATTCTCTTCTGCCTGTACGCTTACGGCAGAGCCTGCCAGTGTACAGGAAAGCAGTACGCCTGTAAGAAACTTCATAGCTTTCTTCTTCATATCTTATCCTCCTTATGCTGTCTGCAAACCTGAAAACAACTATCAGCGGGAAATCCCCAGCTCGTCCAGTGCCTTCGCCTGTCTGGTCTCCATATCAGCAGCCTCCTCAGGCGTCATATGGTCATATCCAAGCAGATGAAGCATACTGTGTGCAACCAGGAAACAAAACTCCCGCTTCACACTGTGTCCGTATTCCTCTGCCTGGGCAGCAGCCCGCTCTGCGGAAATCATAATATCTCCAAGAAGAAGCTCCCCGCTGTCCAGATCAAAACAGGATTCATCATCCTCTGCTACAGAATAGTCTGCCGGAGTCTCAAATGGCAGCATGGGAAAGGAAAGTACATCTGTGGCTCTCTCGATTCCCCTAAATTCTGTATTTACCCGCTTAATCTCTTCATTGTCCGTAAGAACCAGATTCACCTGTGCATCCCATGGACATTTCTCCATATCCAGTACCTTCTCGGCAACTTGCTTCGCAAGGGCAGGGCAGTCAAGTCCCAGGTCAAAATCCGTCTCGCATTCGTATTCTATTGTAACCAAAGCCATCCCTCCTGATCTATACGCTCTAGTGTGTCGACTAGTTAATTATTAAACAGTTACGTATATTCTATAGTATTCAAATAAGTATCTGTAATGACGACTTTCCTTTACAGGCTATGATCTGGATGTGCGGCGTGTGGTACGCTTCTGCGCTTTTTCTGCTGCCTTCGCCTCTTCCTTCTCAAAGGCCTTGACAATATCCTTAACGATCTTGCAGCGGACAACGTCACGGTTGGTAAGGGTAATCGTAGCAATATCATCCACATTTTTCAAAATAGCTGCACATTTTGGTAAACCGGAATCTGCCTCCTTGGAAAGGTCGATCTGCGTTACGTCTCCTGTAAGAACCATTCTGGAACCTACACCAATACGGGTTAATGCCATTTTCAGAATAGGAAGAGTGGCATTCTGGCTCTCATCAATAATGATCATACTGTTATTTAAGGTACGTCCTCGCATGTATGCAAGAGGCGCCACCTCAATGATTCCCCGCTCCCGCAGCTTTGCTGCCTGATCAGGTCCAAACACATCATTTAAGGCATCGTATAAGGGTTTCAGATACGGATCAACCTTCTCCTGCAGGTCTCCCGGGAGGAAGCCAAGCTTCTCTCCTGCCTCAATGGCCGGACGGCTGAGAATGATTCTCTCGATCTCATCATTTCGAAACAGTTCTGCCGCATAGGCAACTGCCAGATAAGTCTTCCCTGTACCAGCCGGTCCGATACAGATGGTAACGGTGTTGTTTTTTAAGGCATTCACATAATTTTTCTGTCCGATGGTCTTGGTGCGGATGGGAATGTTCTTATAATTCAGAGTTACCGCATCGCCAAGCACCTTTCTGGTGCTGTCTGCAAGCTCCTCTCCCTCTTCGTCCTCTTCCTCTGTCTCATCCAGAAAACGATGGATCATATCTACAGAAAGCTGCTGCTGTTTGCTTAGCGCCTCCTGCATGGCTTCAATAATATTCACAGCACTGCGGATGCGTCCGTCGTTGGTGCCGTTTACAGTGATACAGGAGTTTCTCTGGGTAATGGAAACATTCAGACGTTTCTCGATCACCTTGATCAGCTTATCATTGATGCCGAAAAGCTCCTGTAAAATGTCTAATGAGTCAATCTCTATATTTGCGGATTTCAAATGCTGCTCCTCCTTATTTCTTATCTGTC
>CAKRKL010000152.1 GCA_934358405.1 uncultured Blautia sp. | reverse complement strand
ATCGTTTACCTGATATTTTTCGAGTATCTGGAGCGCAGGCCATTACGTGGTTTTCATGTGATCGACACTGTTTTCGATGACTACATACCATTTTGTGAGTATTTTATTGTCCCTTATCTGTTATGGTTCCCATACCAGATTGTCACAGTTTTATACTTCATCTTCAAGAACAAGAATAAGAAGGAATATTATCAGTTAGTTTTTAACATGATGATGGGCATGACCATTTTCCTGATCGTGTCTTATGTGTATCCCAATGTGCTGCATTTAAGACCGTCAGAGTTTCCCAGAGAGAATGTGTTTACGGATGCGGTTCGGTGGCTGTACCGCACAGATACGCCCACCAATGTGCTTCCAAGCATTCATGTGTTTAATTCCCTGGCCGTTCATATGTCACTGACTAATTGTGAGGCACTTCGGGATAAGAAGGCAATCCGGTATGGTTCCCTGGTTTTGACCCTGCTGATCATCATGTCTACTATGTTTTTGAAGCAGCATTCGGTAATCGATGTCTGCTGCGGAGCTACACTGGCACTGTTTGGATATTTGTTTTTTTACCCTCAGAAGACGGGAGACGAAGCACAAAATGTGGCTGTAGAAAGATATGGCCGGAATAAACGAGGAAAACATTTTTAAAAAGGGCTGCTCGCATTTGCGAGCGCCCTTTTTTTAATATATTGAGTATATGATACCAGGGTCAAAAGGTCAAAAAGCCGATGCAAGCTCGCTTGCAAGAGGATTTTTGATCTCTTGACCCGCCAAAACATGAGTAAGTAGCCATTTTTCAAAGAAAAATGAGCGGATTACGAATGTTTTTGAAGATTGCGGGAGTGCAAAGCACGTAGCAATCTGGTATCAAAGGGGTCAAAAAACCTTTTGACCCCAACATCAGTATATTCAAAAACCGGAATCAGTTAAAGCCATAGAACTTCTGGCAGATCTTGTAGGCTGCCACAGACACACGACGGCCGCCTCTGCCCGGAAGATTCATAAAATTGCCCATAAGGCTGTGGCGAAGCTTTCCATAGAGAGTACGGTTTGTAGAACGGATGTACTCAAGAAGTTCTTTTTTCTTCTCCAGCCCTTCTTTGGTACCGGAACGGATCAGCATAATAGAAGAAATAGTGGTGATAATATCCAGATAGCTGATCATATAGGCTCTTGCACGTTTATTCATAGTACCGCAGCTTGTATAAGAATTTACCATAAGCTTGTTTACACGCAGCTGCTGGTCAATTCTGCGGATCATAACAGTTTCGTTTACAGACTGGTCGTCACGTCCGATAAAATAACGGTAGAAATTGGTATCCAGGTAGTACATGTTCTGTACATATGGAAGTGGATCAAAGGCAAAAATATTATCCACATAGAAGGTATGCTCCGGCAGGGTCAGGTTGCACTCATGAAGCAGCTGGGTACGGTAGATCATGGAATGCATAAGAAGATACTTTCCCTTAGGCATATGCCCTACCTCATTCCAGGTAAAAATCTGATTCACAGGCAGGCAGTGACGATACTGCATAACCTTCTTGCGGGCAGCTCCCTGTTTCTCATATACAAAGTTGCTGATAAGAAGATCTACTGTTTTGGAGCCCTTTACCAGCTCTTCAAGGGTTTTCAGAATCTCCTTATAGGATTCCTCATTTACCCAGTCATCACTGTCAACCACCTTGAAATAAAGGCCCTGAGCGTTGTGGATTCCGGTATTTACGGCGCCGCCATGTCCAAGATTTGGCTGATGAATGGCGCGGACAATATTGGGATATTTCTCCTGGTACTGATCTGCAATTTCTGCTGTCCTGTCCTTGGAACCATCGTCAATTACAAGAATCTCTACTTCATCTCCTCCTGGTAAAAGAGACTGGATACATTTCTCCATATAAGCTTCAGAATTGTAGCATGGAATTGCTATGCTGAGTAATTTCATTCATTTTCCTCCTTCATGTATTTCACATAAGCGCCAAACGCGGAAGGAATGGCGTAGTTTCTCTCTGATTCTTTTTTATCTGCAAAAAGGATTCCCGGGGCATGTGTCTGCTCTAAAGAGGACACACGGATCAGGTATGCCTTCATTCGCCACTCGATGTGGGAAAAAATATGCTTGGCCTCCGGCAGTTCTTCTATATACAAAGGCTCTGCCCCAAACTCTTTTACATAGTCCAGGGCTTCCCTGCGGCTTAAATAGCCTTCTGTATTAGGAAGCTCATAAAGTCCGGCCAGAAGCCCTTTGGGCGGTCTTTTGCGGATTGCTGTGCAGCTTCCGTCCTGGATTACAAGAACGGTTCTCTCTTCTATGGTGCGTGGCTTCTTTGGTGCCTTTACAGGATATTGCTCCATGGTTCCGTGAAGTCCTGCCAGACAGTACTTTCTTACAGGACACAGCGCACATTTGGGCTGCCCGTTTGGCACACAAACCACTGCCCCAAGCTCCATCATGGCCTGATTAAAGTCTCCCGGACGATCCTTTGGAATGATCTCCTGCAATGCTTTCTCTGTTTTTTTACGAAAGGCCGGCCTTGTAATATCCTCTGAATCTTCTGTCATTCTGGTTATCACACGGAATACATTTCCATCTGCTGCAGGCACCGGAATACCGTAAGCAATGGAGGCGATCGCGCCTGCTGTATAGCTTCCAATTCCCTTTAACGACATAAGAAGGGAAAAATCTTCAGGAAGTCTGCCATTATATTTTTCTGCTATTTCCAGGGCTGCCAGCTGCATATTGCGCACACGGCTGTAATAGCCAAGCCCTTCCCACAGCTTCAGAAGCCTTTCCTGTGGGCAAAAAGCCAAGGCCTGTATATCAGGCAGCTCCTGTATAAATCTTTCAAAATAGGGCTTCACAGCCTCCACACGGGTCTGTTGCAGCATAATCTCGGACACCCAGGTATAATAGGCATTATTCTTATCCCGCCAGGGCAAGATTCTTTTATTCTCGTCATACCACTTAAGAAGAGGCTGTACAAACTCATCTGTCATTTTATTTCCTCCAAATATACAGGCACAGGATCCTGAATCTCCATGCGCTCCGGCTCTACCAGGCAGTCATAAGCAAGAATGTGCACCCCTGCCTTCTGTGCCCTTTGTAAGGTTTCCCCAAATCCCCGGTGGGTATCCCAATTAGGTTCAAACCTTTTGATTCCTTTCATCTGGATCACCAGAAGAAGATATGCCTCATAGCCGTCTTCCATGCAGTGGATCAGTTCTTCTAAGTGCTTCACCCCTCTTGCAGTAGGAGCATCCGGAAAACGTGCTATATTATCCGCTTCCAGGGTCACACCCTTGACTTCAATAAAAGCCTTGCGCTCCTTGGAATGGACATACAGATCAAATCTGGAATTGCCGTAGGTTTTCTCAGGAGTTACCTGTACTGCTTCTGGAAAAAGATGGCCTGCTTTTACCCATTCCAGTGCTGCTTTATTTGGTATCTGAGAATCCATATTGATCAGGCGTCCGCCTTTATTTACACATACCAGATCGTAGGCAGTCTTTCTGGCAGGATTATCACTTTTCTCCAGAAAAACCTGAGTCCCCGGAATGAGAAGCTCCTTACACCTGCCTGTGTTCTTTACATGAACCGTCTCGGTCTGCCCCTCTATTTCCACATGTGCTATAAAGCGATTGGGGCGATCAAGAAAGCGGCCTTCTGTAATATTCTTATATTTCATAATTCACCTCGCGCTGCTGTCTGTACGTGGGATCTGATCAGAGCTGTCAAAAACTGACCAGCGGTTCAAAAGCAGTAATCGCCTTTTTATCATAACATAAAATCAGCAAAAAGCCAGTTAAAATTTTCTCAAATAAAAATATTGCTTTTTTTCCGTTTCCTATATAAGATGATGAT
>CAKRKL010000151.1 GCA_934358405.1 uncultured Blautia sp. | reverse complement strand
TGTTTACCACCTGTTGCAATAATTGCGTACATTTGTGGCACCTCCTATAGACTTTACTCGCCAAATATGGTGGCCTTATGGCTCTTAAACCTCTTTGTGCGGCATACTTGATTATAATAACAGGGTGATCTGTGTTCGTCAAGTGGTTTTTAAAAAAATTTGTAAAATTTTGAAATTTTATTTGTCATGAAAATCAATTGCTCTGTCACCGGATTTTATCTGCCGTATTTCCTCAATCACAGGTCTTCGGACCTTCTTCCTGGTCATTTCCAGAATATGCAGGGGTGTAATATCCACTGCCTTGCATTTTACCGGATCCTTGCGCAGATATTTCTGGAGCACATGGAACAGCTCATCATTGTGATCCGGGTTTGCCATATTGATAAAATCAATAAGAATGATTCCGGACAGATTGCGGAGCCGCAGCTGCCTGGAAATTTCCTTTGCAGCCTCCAGATTGATTTTGCGGTAGGTCTCTTCTGCCTTTTTCTTTCCGGTAAATTTGCCGCTGTTCACGTCAATAGACACAAACGCTTCGGTCTGCTGAATTACAATGAATCCGCCGCTGCTTAGCCATACCTTTTCCTTCTGCACTTCTTCTATGGCACCTTCCAGGCGGGAAAGCTTATATAAAGGAAGAAGCTTATCCTGATAAAAGCGGACCTTGTTTTCCTCTTCCGGGCTTGTCTCCTTCAGATAAGAAAGAATCTGCTGAAAAATTTCCAGGTCATCAGTCACAATGTCTGTGAGCTTTTCACTGTAAATATCACGAAGGGTGGTGAGATAAACCGGCTCGGTTTCATAAAGAAGACTGAAGCAGGTGCGATTTTTGCCATTTACTGCCACTTTTTTGTAAAGGCTTTTCAGATAGGAAAGCTCCCGGAGGACTTCTTCCTTCTCTGCCTGCGCGGCATTGGTGCGGACAATAAGACCGTATTCCTTATCCGGCTGCGCTGCTTCTTCCTCAAGCCAGGAAGCTAAGGTGTGGCGTTCCGTGCCGGAAAGCTTGCCGGAAAGACCGAATTTCTTTTCTCCTGTAGTAAGAACCAGATATTTGCCTGTAAAATTTAAGTTGGCGGTAAGAGCCGGAAGCTTGCCCTTCATGGCATCCCGGCTTACCTGTACCAGGATCTGGTCACCTGGGCGAAGGGGACTGCCTGGTGTTTTGCCGGAAGCATAGATCACATGCTCTGCTTCCTGAAGAGGAAAATATCCTCGCACACCAGGAGCAATCAAAACAAATGCGGCCTGGATATTAGCGGCGATATTTTCCACCTGACCAACATAAATATTTCCGAGAATGGACTGGCGGGAAGCTGCTTCTAAGCGAAGTTCCATGATCTGGTTTTCTTCTTCAACTGCACAGACATGACATTTGCTGCTGCCAAGGTCCATTGTAGTTATGATTAGTTTACTCAATTGGTTCACCTGTCTATTTGATTTCTTCGCCAAGGGACTCCAGAGATACAAATTTGTGTTTCTTTTCATTTCCAAGATCTGCATATACTTCCAGACGACGGATCATACATGCAAATTCCGGAAGCTCTTCCCCAAGCCAGTTTACAAAGGCAGCAATTACAGCATCCGGCTTTGTATAGTTGGCACTTGCAGAAGCAAGACTTAAGAAAATAAAGTCGTTATCTTGCAAATTCATTTTGTAAATAAAAGGACGGATATCTACCTGCTTTTCCCCTTTTTTTGTTTCTTTGGTCACAAGTATTTCCGGCTGCTTTAAAAATTCATTGATTTTTGTCTGCCAGCCGTCTGCAGGCGCTTTTCCCGGACGAAACTCCACCAGATAGTCAGCTGCCGCTACCAGGGACATAGCCTTGCTTGCTTTTCCATCCTCCACCTGACGGGCACTTAATACATGAATTCCCTCTACCATCTGGCTGTTAAGTCTCTGGCAGATTTCATCTGTAGGAAGCGTAGTGGTAAGCTCCATATCGAAATACTCTCCTGTACTGGTAACTCCTACTCCAAGCGGTGCAGCAAAGGACATGATCATATGCGGGCTGTAGCCGCCGGAAAAAGCAATTGGAAGCTCCGCACGGCGGATTGCTTTCTGGAAGTAGCGCATGGTGTCAAGATGTCCTACAAATTTCATAGGCCCCTCTTTTGTAAATTTAATTCTTACCTTCATAGCATACGCCTCCTTCATAACGTCTTGCACCGCAGCCTGCACATTTCTGGCGGCAGTTTGGAGTTACCACCTCGCCTTTGGCCTGTTTCCATTCCCGGATCAGGAATTCCTTGGTTACGCCTGCATCAATGAAATCCCATGGAAGGATCTCGTCTGTGCTTCTCTCACGAAGAGTGTAGAATTCAATGTCAATGCCAGTCTCTGCAAAAGCTTCCTTCCAGATATCGTAGCGGAAGCTTTCAGACCAGGCATCATAAAGAGCGCCTTTTTCATATGCTTTTAAGATAACCTCAGAAGCACGGCGGTCGCCCCTTGCAAGGAAGCCTTCCAGTGTAGTAACATCCGGCTCATGCCAGTTGTACTTGATGCTCTTCTGGTTCAGCTGGGCACGAATCTCTTCTTTAACAACCTTTGCCTTGTCAATGAAATCCTGCTCCGTGTACATTGGAGCCCACTGGAATGGGGTAAATGGCTTAGGTACAAAGAAAGAAGTGCTGACCACGATCTGTACTTTTCCATGGCGTTTTTCCTTGGGAACAGTATCATAGTATTCCTCTGCAATGCGCTCAGCCAGATGAGCGATTCCTTTCATGTCTTCTTCAGTTTCCGTCGGGAGACCAAGCATGAAATAAAGCTTCACACGATTCCAGCCGCCTACGAAGGCTTCTTTTGCACCGTGGAGAATAACCTCTTCTGTAAGACCTTTGTTGATTACATCACGAAGCCTCTGGGAACCGGCTTCCGGAGCAAATGTAAGACTGCTCTTCTTAATATCCTGCACCTTGCTCATTACATCCAGGGCAAAGGCATCGATACGAAGGGATGGCAGGGAAATGTTTACGCCTGCAGATTTAAACTCATCAATCAGGAAGTTTACCAGCTCTTCCAGATAGGTGTAATCGCTGGAGCTTAGGGAGCTGAGAGAAATTTCCTCATGGCCCGAATTCTTCAGCATGGCTCTGGCGGACTCTTTCAGCTCTTCAACATCACGCTCGCGCAGCGGTCTGTAAATCATACCTGCCTGGCAGAAACGGCAGCCACGGATGCAGCCGCGCTGAATCTCAAGTGTTACACGGTCCTGTGTTGCTTTGATAAATGGTACAACCGGTTTTTCAATTGGACAGTAGCCTTTATCCATGTCTACGATCAGCTGCTTCTGTACTTTTTCAGGAACTCCCGGGCGATTTGGTGTAAAGGAAGCAATGGTGCCGTCTTCCTTATAAGTGACATCATAAAATGCCGGAACATAAATTCCCGGGATCTGTGCTGCTTTCAGAAGGAAGTCTTCTCTGCTGCCTCCTGCTGCCTTATTGGCCTTATATGCATCAAAAAGTGCATCATAGACAGTTTCACCTTCGCCAATATAAAAAAGGTCAAAAAAGGCTGCCAGAGGTTCCGGATTGTACGCACATGCACCGCCGCCGATTACGATTGGACATGATTGGTCACGGTCAGCTGCTTTTAGCGGAATCTGGGAAAGATCCAGAGTCTGAAGCACGTTGGTGTAGCACATTTCATAGCCAAGGGTGATGCACAGGAAATCAAAATCCTTAATGGGATCCTGAGATTCCAATGCAAATAATGGGATATTTTTTTCTCTCATAAGCTTGTCAAGATCAAGCCACGGAGAGTATACACGCTCGCACCATACGTCCGGGCGCTTGTTGAACATGTTGTAGAGGAGCATCATACCCAGGTTGGACATACCGATTTCGTAGACATCCGG
>CAKRKL010000150.1 GCA_934358405.1 uncultured Blautia sp. | reverse complement strand
AAACACTGCATTTCCGCAGATTTTGTTTGAGTCCTGTGCTAGTGGCGGCGGACGATTTGATCCGGGAATGCTGTATTATGCACCACAGGGATGGACCAGTGATGATACAGATGCAGCAGAGCGTGTGAAAATCCAGTATGGAACAAGCATGTGCTATCCGGTAAGTTCTATGGGAAGCCACGTTTCGGCAGTTCCTAATCATCAGTTAAACCGAAGTACACCGTTACATACCAGAGCAAATGTTGCATATTTTGGAACCTTTGGGTATGAGCTGGATCTGAATAAGCTATCTGATGAAGAAATCTACCAGGTGAAAGAACAGATCAAATTTATGAAGAAATACAGAGAATTGATCCAGTTTGGAAGCTTCTACAGGCTGAAGAGCCCATTTGAGGGAAATGAGACTGTATGGATGACTGTCAGTCAGGACAAAAAAAGGGCACTTGTATTTTGGTACAGAGAAAGGAATTTAGTAAATGCTGATTATACCAGAGTACGTCTTCAGGGACTGGATCCAGATCTGATTTACAAAAATGAATATAACGGAATAGAAAATTATGGGGATGAATTAATGAATTTGGGCTTGCTCACAACAGATGGTACAGCAGGCGAACCTACTTGTGAAGATGCTCCATGTACTGACTATGAGTCCAGAATTTATGTTTTGACGGCAAGGTAGACCGGTATATCGAATTGTATTGGAAAAGCAGATAGATGATCATGCAGGATCATCTATCTGCTTTTCGTTGAATCTATCCATTTTTTCTTTGTGAGTCCGATAATTTTTTGGACTCATTCCGAATTTTTTCTTAAAGGCTTTGGAAAAGACCAGTTGGTCTTCATATCCTACGGCATTTGAAATCTCTTTTATAGATTGACTGGTACTAACCAGAAGATTAGCAGCTTTATGCATCTTATAATCAATTAAGAAATTCTGTGCGGACATGCCCAGTTCTTTTTGAAAAGCACTGTTAAGATAAGCACGGCTGATTCCAATATTATCAGAAATATCAGAGATTCCGATTCCCTTCTGGTACATATCTTTAATATACTCTATGGAAAGTTCTACATAAACGCTGGTGCTGTAAGCATATTTAGGAGATTTGAGATTCTGAACAGACAGTTTCTCATGTAAATCGGCAAGCTCTGCCAGCAGAAGGATCAGATAAGCTTGACGCTTAAGGTCATTTGCTTTACTGAGCTGTTTATGTGAGAGCATATGGTCAATATATTTGAGGATAATTTTTTTATCAGGAGAAGGAAGCACCAGTTGATTTTTGGAAAATCCGCATTGTCTTGTAAGAGAATGCGCACGGATTCCACGGAAGCCGATCCACGCATAAGTCCAGGGATGATTTTCATCTGCACCATATGTGACAGGTTCGTTTGGATAAATCAAAAACATCTGTCCGGGAATGAGACTCCAGGTCTGGCCTCCGGCAGAATAAAATCCGGTGCCATCCAGTACAAAATGAATGATAAATTCATCTCTTGGCATAGAACAGACATGACCAGGGGAACACTGCTCCTTACCTGTGTGAATCAGGCTGATATCCAGGGAGCCTTCTTTCAGATTCTCAAGACAGCGGAAGGTGGCACTGTCAGTGTATTTTACATTTGGCATTTCTGCGACTCCTTTTTGACATAAAGACATAAAAGCAGATATTGTGTAATCACGCATAAATTCGCATCTTTATTGACATTTTACCATATATTCAGAGATATTACCATAACGATTATGACATAAATTCCTTTCATTATTCCATTTAAAAAAAGCAATGGAACAGTATAATAAGAATTACAAAGAACACGTCAGAACGACGAATAAAGGAGGATGTATATGAGAAAAAACATGAAAAAACTTACAGTAGCAACAATAATCGGTGCTATGGCAGTTACTTCTTTTGTACCTGTAACAGCACAGGCAAAAGACAGTACTCTGACTGTTGCAATCTGGGATAACGGACAGAAAGCCGGTTTGCAGGAAATTATGGATGAATTTACAAATGAAACAGGAATTAAAACTGAGCTTCAGGTTGTAGAATGGAGCAGTTATTGGACACTTCTTGAAGCTGGTGCATCAGGTGGTGATATGCCAGATGTATTCTGGATGCATTCCAATGAAGCTGTAAGATATATGGCCAATGACATTTTATTGGATCTGACAGATAAAGTTGCAGACAGTGACAAACTTGAAATGGATAAATTCCCGGAAGACATTAAGGAAATGTACCAGTGGGACGGAAAGACATATGCAGTACCGAAGGATATTGATACAGTTGCTATGTGGTACAACAAAGATATGTTTGATGAAGCTGGAATCGCGTATCCCGATGGAAGCTGGACATGGGATGAATTCTATGAAATCGCAGAAAAGCTTACAAAAGAAGATGGAAGCCAGTATGGTTTCGCTGCAAACCCATCTAATGAGCAGGATACATGGATGAACATTATCTACTCTATGGGCGGCTGCGTGCTGACAGATGATAATAAATCCGGATTTGATGATCCTAATACGATTAAAGCAATGGAGTTTGTTGACAAATGTATTAAAAATGTAATGCCTCCTGCATCTACAATGTCTGAAACCGGTACAGATGTACTCTTTGGATCCGGTAAAGTGGCTATGATTTCTCAAGGCTCCTGGATGGTATCTGCTTTTAAGGACAATGATTACATCAAAGAACATTGTGATGTAGCAAGACTTCCAAAGGATGCAACGACCGGAAAGAGTGTTTCTTTGTATAATGGTCTTGGATGGGCTGCTTCTGCAAACACTGATATGCCAGATGAAGCTTTCCAGCTGATTGAGTGGTTTGGTTCTAAAGATATGCAGCAGAAACAGGCGGATCTTGGTGTAACAATGGCAGCTTATGAAGGAATGTCTGATGGATGGGTTAGCAGTGTTGACTGCTTTAATCTGCAGCCTTACATGGATGCAATGGAGGATATTGTATTCAGACCACATACAAATGCAACACTTGCATGGTGGAATCCGATGTGCGAAGAACTGAAGAAACCATGGAATGATGAAGAGAGCATGGATGATGCATGCGCAAATATCGTTACTATTATGAACGATGCCATCGCTGAGGAATCCTACTGATTGATTCAGTTGCGTAAAAAGCTATATTACGATAAAAAGGAGTGAGAGCTGTGGCAAATCCAAAGAAAGGTACCAGTCAGGCGCGGAATGAATTCCTTTGGGGATGGGCATTCATTCTTCCAACAATGCTCGGACTGATCATCTTAAACATCTATCCGATTTTTAAGACAATTTATGAGAGCTTTTTTAAAACCGGAGATTTCGGTAAAGGGAATATCTTTGTTGGCTTTGACAACTATGTAAAGTTGTTTCATGATGCGGAAGTATGGCAGGCTCTGTTAAATACTTTTAAATATGCAATTGTGGAAGTTCCGTTTTCTATTGCCATTGCACTTGTACTGGCAGTTTTATTAAACCGTAAAATGAGAGGACGTTCTGTTTACAGAACTATCTTTTTCCTGCCGATGGTTGCCGCTCCGGCTGCGATTGCTATGGTGTGGAGATGGCTGTTTAACTCAGAATTCGGTCTTCTCAACCATATTTTTCATACAAAGATCAATTGGATATCTGATCCAAAGATTGCAGTTTTTGCTATTGCAGTTATCGGTATCTGGTCCATTATTGGCTATAACATGGTACTTTTCCTGTCTGGTTTACAGGAAATTCCAAGAGATTATTACGAGGCGGCAAGTATTGACGGAGCAACCGGTATCAAACAGTTTTTCCATATTACAATTCCGCTGCTTTCCCCGACAATTTTCTTTGTAATGGTTACACGTGTGATAGGTGCCATGCAGGTATTTGATTTGATTTTCATGGTTATGGATAGAAATAATCCTGCACTTTATAAAACACAGTCACTTGTTTACCTGTTCTACCAGAATTCCTTTGTACAGAATAACAAAGGCTATGGTTCAACAATCGT
>CAKRKL010000149.1 GCA_934358405.1 uncultured Blautia sp. | reverse complement strand
GATATGCTGGAGGAAGCAGCATACGAAGGAACCTGGTTGACCTTTGAACCAGGCTTCGACCTCTATGTACCAAGTAACTGGAATGTTCTGGAAGTTTCCGAGGAAGACCAGGCGGACGGGGTTATGTTCCAGGCACTGGATCCGGAGTCTGAGGATGGCGTCAATCTGGCAGTAACAGCAACAGAGGTAGGAACAGAGTATGATCTGGATTCCATGGCCCAGGAGCTTGATGAGGCAGGCTATACTGATGTTGAGAAGGTTTCCATCAACGGAATCTTTGCAGTGTCCTTTGAGACAGAGTCTACTTATGGAATCGGATTCCTGGATGATACCGGAATCATGTACAATGTTCAGATCGGACCTAAGAGTGAAGAACTTCAGCCTACTGCTCAGACCCTGTTCATTTCCCTGATCAAGAGCGAAGAGAACACCTACAAGGAAGATGCACAGGCTGCTGACGAGACAGCTGACGAAGCTGCAAATTAAGCTGTTTCTATTGAAAAAAGTGCCGTGATTTTGTTTGATAATTAAAAAAAGACTGCCGGAAGAAGGTTCCTGTTCGGAAACTCTTCCAGGCAGTCTTCTTTGTTTATCTGAATTACGCCTTTGGAAATAGTGCTTTCTTAATCCGCGCATTCCATTTCTGGACAATAAGCGGATTCATTTTTATTTTCTTGCGGTCGTAGGTGAGAAGGCCGTTTACCTCTTCCTCAATATCAGAGAGCTGTGTGTAAATAGTGGCGGAGTAGCCCTTTTTTACAGAGGGAACAATGGTATTCTCCATTAAGCGGGCAAATCCTTTGGTGAGAGCATCCGAGGAAGCAAATTTCTTATAGCCATAGGTATGCTTGCAGGCACTGTGCTCTAAAAGTCGCAGGGAATATCCTCCAAATTCGGAAAGAGCCAGTACACGTCCGGATTTTGGAACCGGAAGCCCCAGGAAATAATAGTGCAGGCTGTTAATGTCACCGCAGCCCTGGTCGAACCAGCCGCTGGCGGAATCTACCAGACGGGAAGGATCCAGCTTGTGGATCATGTCTGTGATCTGCCTGGTGGAAAACTGCCCCCATCCCTCATTAAAGGGAATCCATGTGACAATGGAAGGGTGATTGTACAATGCCCGGATCATGCCCTGAATGTCATCCACATATTCCTGCCGTCCGTCCTGGTCTGAGCGGGAAAGAAGCCTGGCATGAATGTCCTTCACCGGAACACGCATCCAGCTGAATAAAGTGGCAAGGTAAGTGACAAACCAGTGGTGGTAAGAGGAGCCTCCATTTGGCATATCCTGCCATACCAGCATACCCATGCGGTCGCAGTGGAAATACCAGCGGTCTGTCTCGATTTTGCCATGCTTGCGCAGCATGTTAAAGCCAAGATCCTTCATAGTGCGGATATCATAAATCAGCGCCTCATCACTTGGCGCTGTGTAAAGTCCGTCCGGCCAGTAGCCCTGATCCAGAACCCCGCTCTGGAAATAAGGCTTATTATTGAGGAAAAAGCGGGGATATCCGTCCTTTGCCATCTGAACATCACATTTCCTGAGAGCAAAATAGGTAAGGACCTGGTCTTCTCCATATTCAATGGACACTGGATACAGCCATGGCTCTTGGGGAGACCAGTGCTTTTGGTATTTGGAAGGAACAGGGATGGAAATTTCTTTTCCCGGCTTAAGGAAGGCTTCGGTGACAGGCTGCCGGCAAAGCTCCTTTGTCACGCCATCTGCATCCAGAAAAACAGGCTGGTAAATTCGGCAGAGGGCTGTATTCTCAGAGAACTCTGCACGCATTCTGATCTTTACATGTCCCCTGTCAAAATCCGGAGTGATCCTCAGATCCCGTATGTAGGCCTTTGGTACGATTTCCATCCATACAGTCTGCCAGATGCCACTTTGTGCTGTGTAAAACATACCGCCGCTTTTCAGCTGCTGTTTGCCTCTTGCGTGGTAAGAGGTGTCGCTGAAATCGTGTACGCTGACCAGAATGGAAATAATCTGGTCTTCCCCCACGAAATCGGTAATATCCGAAGAAAACGGAAGGTATCCTCCCTTGTGGTAGGTGGCAAATCTGCCGTTAATGTAGACACTGCAGATTTGGTCCACAGCTCCGAAATGAAGAAGGAGCCGCTGGTGTGCCGGATCAAAGCTATCCTCTGGCAGCTGAATAACCCGGGAATACCACAGGGTTTCATCCGGAAGCAGCTGTCTGCTTACCTGGGACAAAGGCGCTTCCGGGGAAAAAGGAACCAGGATCTGTCCGTCAAAAGGAAAATATTCATTTTTGTAAAACTGCCAGGGCAGGATGCGGCTGTCTGTGATCAGATAATCCCACATTCCGTTCAGATTGATCCAGCGTCCGCGCACCATGGCGGGGCGGGGATATTCCTTCAGTGTCTGCCCGTCCGACGCCTGGCTGGTCCAGATTGTATCCAGATTTTTCAAAAATTAGTCCTCCTTCATGTTTACTGATAATATTTTTTGTACTACCTTTCATTATACACGAATTGCGTGCTTTTGCAATTGAAAAAGAGATATGGTTATGTTAGGATAGAAAGGATAGGTTACTGTGCATCAAATGAACAGTAACAAGGATGATGGAGGGGGAAGAAATGAATAACACACAAAACAAGAACCTGCTGACAGAGGGGTCCATCTGGAAAAAGCTGATAGGCTTTGCATTTCCGCTTTTCCTTGGAAATCTGTTTCAGCAGCTGTACAATACGGCAGATTCTCTGATCGTAGGAAACTTTCTGGGAAGTGATGCGCTTGCAGCGGTAAGCTCATCCGGCAGCCTTACCTTTTTACTGGTAGGCTTTTTTCAGGGTCTGGCAATGGGAGCCGGAGTTATTATAGCCCGGTTTTTCGGAGGAAGACAGCTTAAAGAGCTGCAGAGGGCTATTCACACCACAGTGGCATTTGGTATTATATGCGGTATCCTTCTGACCATATCCGGTGTTGTATTTGCACCGAAGATTCTGATCCTTATGAAGACTCCGGAGGACATTCTGCCCAAATCCACACTGTATTTCCAGGTGTATTCCATGGGCGCACTGGGGCTGGTCCTTTATAATAATTTTGTAGGTATTATGCAGGCTGTAGGAGACAGCCGGCATCCGCTGTACTATCTGATCTTTTCATCCCTGCTGAATGTGACTTTGGATATGACCTTTGTAGGCGGCATGGGAATGGGAGTGGAAGGCGCAGCACTTGCAACGATCATCGCACAGTTTGCCAGCGCATTTTTGTGTCTGTATCGCCTGATGAGAAAGAGTCCGAAGGAATATACAGTTTCTCTTAGAAAAATATGTCTGGATTCCTATATGCTGAAGCAGATCGTATCCAATGGTCTTCCAGCCGGAATCCAGAATTCTGTGATCGCTATTGCCAATGTTGTGGTTCAGTCTAATATCAACAGCTTTGGCAAGCTAGCAGTGGCTGGCTGTGGGGCATATTCCAAGGTAGAAGGCTTTGGCTTCCTGCCGATCACCTGCTTTTCCATGGGACTGACTACCTTTATCAGTCAGAACCTTGGTGCAAAGAAGTATGACCGTGCGAAAAAAGGTGCACGTATTGGAATTCTCTGCAGTATTTCCATGGCAGAGCTTGTGGGGATTATTGTGTATTTCGCAAGCCCGGTTCTGATCGCTGCCTTTAACAGTGATCCGGGGGTTGTGGAGTATGGTGTGAAGCAGGCGCATATAATTACCCTGTTTTACTTTTTGCTGGCGTTTTCCCACTGTATTGCAGGACTGATGCGAGGGGCAGGAAGGGCTACAGTTCCTATGTTTGTCATGCTTGCCTGCTGGTGTGTGATCCGTGTGACCTACATTACCATTGCAGTAAAGCTGCACCCTGTGATCCAGACCGTATTCTGGGCATATCCGCTTACCTGGTCCTTAAGCTCCATTCTGTTTCTGATCTTTTATCTGAAATCAGACTGGATCCACGGATTTGAGAAGAAAGCAAAATAGAGACAGAAGAAATAGAGG
>CAKRKL010000148.1 GCA_934358405.1 uncultured Blautia sp. | reverse complement strand
GGAAAAGAAACGAGCAGGCCGCTTGAGCAATAGCTGTACGGTTGTAAAACTCGTTTCTTTTTTATATTATCAATATTAAATGAAGTTCTGAATGTTAGATTATCTTCCGTCCCTGCACATATTTCCCAATCAGATTCCGGTCATCGGAAAGATAAACCAGTCGCTCCAGTCTGTCGCGGGTGGAGATTTCCTGGGGGTGGCGGATGTTGCTGTCGTCCAGGACCATGGCATCGAATTCATAGCCCTTCTCGAAGCTTCCCACTTTTCCGAAGAAGGAACCTCCGCCGATGGTAGCCATGTAAAAGGCCTCCTCCAAAGTGACAGGTGCCTGGGTCTGATCCATCAGTCTCCAGCGAAGCTTGGACACCTGGATCGTGTCGGCAATGGCGCGGAACATAGAGAGGGAAAAACCTCCGGCAACGTCAGTACCAAGACCTACGTGAAGGTTCATATCCAGATAACGGCGGATCGGAGCAATTCCGGAGGCAATGTCTGTGTTGGATTCCGGACAGTGGGCAATGTAAACGCCCTGATCCTTGATCAGCTGGATTTCTTCATCTGTGGAGTGAACACAATGCGCCATAATGGTTGGGCAGGATCCTCCAAACAATCCGAACATATTGTAAGCATCCCCGTAAAATCTGCTGGTTGGACAAAGCTCTTTTACCCATGCGATTTCCCCGAAATTCTCGGACAAATGTGACTGAATCGGAATCTGGTATTCTTTTTGAATTTTACCTAACTCTGTCATTAGCTCGTCTGTACAGGATGGGGTGAAACGCGGGGTAAGAATGGGGTAAGTATGATCATAGCGTCCTTTAATATCTTCCAGCCACTGACGGGTATCCTGGGCAGAAGCCTGTGCGCTTTCTTCCTGAAGCTTTGGCGCACCATTGCGGTCCATATTTACTTTTCCAACCATGGTTGTCAAACCGCTTTCCTCTAACATATCCATAAGAAGCTCAGTTGCCGGACGATGCAGAGTGGCGAAAATGCAGGCTCTTGTGGTAAAGCTATGCTTCAGGTCATCTACAAAAATAGAGTAGGCCTTCCTGGCATAGGAAAGATCTGCATAGCGAGCTTCCTGCGGGAAAGTAATAGTATTCAGCCAGTCCAGAAGCTCCAGATCCATTCCGGTTCCACGGTAAGCATATTGGGGCGCATGGAGGTGTAAATCAGTAAATCCAGGAATAATCAGGCGCTCACCCATATCCTCAACAGGAATATTCTTATATTCCTCCGGAAGCTGGGAAAAAACTCCGGCGCATATGCCGTTTTCACAAACAGCATATGAGTTCTCCATAAAAATTAGTTCATGCTGATTTTTGCTGTAACAAATAGTACCCTTTAAAGCAAACATTTTTTTCTCCATATCAACACATCCTTTCTGCGAAAGAGGATAATCAGTGAAACATAAAGGGAAATTTCAGATACGTATCAGAACCTCTGAAACTAAAAAACCACCCACAATATGCTATACTGCATGCCTCTTCGCCTGCAGCTTATAGACAACTATTAGGGTAGTTGGTAGAAACGTCCAACCAGATTATGGACATATATAAGCGTTTGCTGTTTTATTTTTATATTTTTATTGTACACGTTACAAGTTCTGGAAGCAAGGCAATTTTGCAAAAGTTCATAAAAGTTTCTAATCTTTTTCATATCTTTCTCTATAAAATTATAATATAATGAAGTAAAGTTGAAAAGTGAAAACCGCACTTCGTTCCGGGAGAGCGATTTTGCAACAGGCAAACGAAATGTAAGGAGATTGACAGTGTATGAGTTACAGCTTTAAGGGGCGTGTAAGATACAGTGAAATAGGAGAGAACGGATGTCTTACACTTGCAGGAATTCAAGATTATTATCAGGACTGCTGTACCTTTCAGTCAGAGGAAATCGGACAGGGGATGGAAGTGCTGGAGAAACGCAGGAGAGCATGGGTGCTTTCTTCCTGGCAGATTATAGTGGAACGCTATCCGAAAATGGGTGAGACAATTACGGCAATAACAGCACCGTACAATTTTAAAGGATTTCTCGGAATGCGTAATTTTATTCTGGAAACAGAAGCGGGAGAGCGTTTATCCTGGGCTAACAGTATCTGGACCAATATTGACACACAGACCGGTCTTCCGGTAAGGCTTACGGATGAAGATACCAAGGGCTATGTTCTGGATGAAAAACTGGACATGGATTACGCACCGCGTAAAATTATACTGCCGCAGGATATGACGGAGGAAGAACCATTTGCTATTCAGAAGCATCATCTGGATACACACCATCATGTAAATAATTGTCAGTATATTCGAATGGCAGCAGACTATCTGCCGGAAGGATTTGTAATCAGACAGATGAGAGCAGAATATAAAAAACAGGCATTGCTTGGTGATGTTTTTTATCCATGGATAAAGAGAGAAGATGAGAAAATTACAATTGCGCTTTCAACCGAAGCTAAAGAGCCTTATGCGATTGTAGAATTTACAAAAAATAATTTTCATAAAGGGTGATTAACATAAATGAAAATTGGAATTCCTGGAGTCAGCAGAAAAAGCAGTTATTGTGAATGTATGTATGGCAATCTGAAAATTATATAAGATACAAGTAGAAATACATCTGCACAAGTGATATAGTATAGATAATAGTTTACGTGCAAAGGAGGACACAACTATGCTGGAGAAATTAAAAGAAGAAGTTTACAAAGCAAATATGGATCTGCCGAAATATGGTCTGGTTACTTTTACCTGGGGAAATGTAAGCGGAATCGATCGTGAAAAGGGTCTTTTTGTAATAAAACCAAGTGGCGTAGATTATGATAAGCTGACACCAGAGGATATGGTAGTGGTGGATTTAGAGGGAAATAAAGTAGAAGGAAAATATAATCCATCTTCTGACACACCTACGCATGTAGTGCTTTACAATGCATTCCCGAAAATCGGCGGAATCGTACATACTCATTCTTCCTGGGCAACAAGCTGGGCTCAGGCCGGACGAGCTATTCCATGCTATGGAACTACTCATGCTGATTATATTTACGGTGAAGTTCCATGTGTTCGCAATCTGGACAAGGGCGAGATCGCAGAGGCCTATGAGAAGAACACAGGCATCCTGATCGCAGACTATTTCAAGAAGAGAGACTATGAAGCCGTTCCTGCAGTTCTCTGCAAGAACCACGGACCTTTCACATGGGGAAAAGATGCTCATGAAGCAGTTCACAATGCAGTTGTACTGGAAGAGGTTGCCAAGATGGCATCCCGCTGCGAACTGATCAACCCGGATGTGAAACCAGCACCTCAGGAGCTTCAGGATAAGCATTATTACAGAAAACATGGCGAGAATGCTTATTACGGACAGGGAACTCTGGAAATATAAGAAGGTCTACGTAAATCTGAGAACACAAACAGCCCTCTGGTGAATTGCCGGAAGGCTGTTTTTTGTCAAAATTATTCTAAAATACATTCGGCAGAATCTTTTTTGTAATCATGAAATACTTGTCAAGAGTGCGTGATTATAACACAGAACAAAATGTACTTCAAGTGTTGTTTTTATATTATTTTATTGATATACTTTTTGTATCTTAAATATATGGGAGGTGAGAATATATGCTGACGAAAGAAGATCTGCAGGCAATAGCAGGATTGCTTATGCCGTTGGAGACACGAATCGGAGGACTCGAGGAAAAATTTAATGGATTCGAAGGGCGAATCGATAAGCTTGAAGGGAGGTTTGATAAGCTTGAAAAAAGGTTTGATGACTTTGAGTGTGAAACTCGGAACAGATTTGCGGATATGGAAGCAAATCTTCGGAGTGTAGACAAACATGTCTGCGAACTGGACTCAAGAGTTACAAATTTGAGTCAGACTGTGCGAAGCCTTCAGCTTCATGTGGAGAATCATACAGATGTGAGGATCCAGACTCTTGCAGAAAACCATCTTGATCTCTACAGAAAGCTGGAAGAGATACAGAAGAAACAGGAGGATCAGGATCGTCTTTGGTTCTATGTGAAGAAACATGAAAAAGATATTACA
>CAKRKL010000147.1 GCA_934358405.1 uncultured Blautia sp. | reverse complement strand
TTTCTTCCACGGATCCATTTGTGGTCATAAGCAGTGGAGGAGGTGATGGTATAGTCTTTTCCTTTGTTGCGATACCATTCTGTGTATACGCGGTTTAAGGTAAAGGACATGATTGCCAGCACATTGGCCCGGATGGTATCGTCCGGCCATGTAGCGTAGATTTCACTGCTGGCAACATTTTTAATATAGTCCCGGTAGCGGACATAATAGTTAGAAGCTGAATTATCTCCTACAGGCCCATCATGGACTATAACGTATTCTGGGATTACCACCTTACTCAATACGATTTCTCCGGTTTCATTTACCGGTTTAACTTCAGCTTCCTGTATCTTAGGAGGATATTCATAAAAAAGGGTGTGTGGAGGAATAACGATCCGGGTGCTGGCTGTGCTGTTTTGCTGCGGACTTAAAAGCACAGGCTGCTTGGCAAGAACTGAGGGAAGGACTTGTGTACCTGCGATTTCCTCCGGATGAAACTCGTCAGATTCAATATGCATGGAATATTCAGCATAGGGCTGTGCTTCCCTGGCGGCATTTTGGCTGTATTCCATAGGAGGTGTCTTCAGCTGCAGCACAGGAGTATTTCCAGAAGAATCTGTGCGCACCTCCTCAATGATACTATCCGGATCACCGGTATAGGAAATGCGGACAAGTGCATTTTCTACAGGGTGATTGTCTGTCTGAGAGTGTACGGTTATCTGCAAGGTTCCCTGATCTGTGTTTTCCTGCTGTGCACGTAATGCTTCTTTGAAATACATGGACGACCTCATGAAATGTTCTTCTGGGTATTATATGTCTGTGTAAATGAAAAAATGAGAAAACAAAGGACAGTATGGACTTGTGGTATAGGAATCAATTCAGGACTGTTTGTTGGGACAGGATTAGGTTATAATAAAGGCAGAATTTATACGAAAGAAGGAAAAATATGAAGAACTTAAGAAAAAGGCTGGGAAGCGCTCTGCTGATTTTTGCTTTATTGCTGACAGGAATTTTGCCTTTGCAAAATACAAAAACAGCCTGGGCCAAAGACGGCAGTATGACAGTGCATTTTCTGGATGTAGGGCAGGGACTGGCTATTTTGGCAGAATCAGAAGGTGAAACGCTGCTTTATGACGGAGGCCCAAGAAGTGCCTCCAGCTTTGTGGTGTCTTATTTGCAGGAGCAGCAGGTTTCAAAGATTGATTATCTGATTTCCTCCCACTATGATGAGGACCATGTCAGCGGATTGATAGGATGTCTGAATGCTTTTTCTGTAAAAAATGTTATTGGAGCAGACTATGTTCATGATTCCTCACTGTATGACTCCTTTATAAATGGAGTGGAGGCGAAGGGGCTTACTGTGCAGCACCCGGCTGTTGGAACACAGTATGAATTTGGCTCAGGAGAATTTACTGTTTTATCTCCGCAGCAGATAGGGAAGGACAGCAACGCTAATTCTGTTGCTATCAAGCTGACTAATGGTGAAAACAGCTTTATTTTTACCGGGGATGCAGATTACAACAGCGAAGCTGATATGGTGTCTTCCGGAATTGATCTTGGCTGTGACGTATTAAGCGTAGGACATCATGGGTCTGCTACAGCTACCAGCTGGGATTTTTTGCAGGCGACAGTTCCGGAGTATGCAGTGATCAGCTGCGGTGCCGGAAATATGTATGGGCATCCTCATGAAGATACAATGGAAAAGCTGTCTGACATGGGGATTTTGGTATATCGGACAGACGAGCAGGGAACAATCGTGGTTTCCTCAGATGGAAATTCTCTGTCCTGGAATATGGAACCATGCAATGATTATACTTCCGGGGATGGAAGTGATTCTGCCTGGGAAAATGAGGAGCAGGGATTTACAGGAGAACCAGATAGCAGTCAGGCTGCATCTGGTGATGCTGATTCGGCCCAGAACAACCAGGAGGAAATGGTATGGATTTCTGCTACCGGAAGCAAATATCACAGTATTCCGGACTGTGGCAATATGAATCCGGAAAAAGCATACCAGGAGCCCCTTTCAAAGGCTCAGGCACAGGGATATGAAGCTTGCAGGAAATGCTTCTGAAAATAGAAATAGTTCTGAAAATAATTTTATCTGGCTGCTGTTCACTGGTGATGTTTCACAATTTTTTTCTATGATATTTTGGATTATCCCTTTTTTATTTAGTGAAATTCTGGTATACTAAAGTGTATGTTTATTATCTGGAGCAATAAAGAGCTTCTGATATTTTTCAGGAACGTAAGAAATGTATAATAAATTGGTGGTGTAAAATTAGTGAGTGAACAGAAACGAGTAGTTTTCACAAAGGAGGAATTGGCTGCTAAGGTAAAGGTTCCGGCAGTTGTGGAGCTTGATCTGAAGCGCATTATCAGTGATCGCCTGGAGCAGTGCGGCTTATATTACAGAGTTTTTTCCAGAATCAAGACTGCTTCCTCCATGGCTCATAAATTTGCTTTGAAGGATTATGGTGCCGAGAATAAGAAGCTGCAGGACCTGGTTGGTGTCCGAATCAATCTGTATTTTGATGATGATGTGGAAATCTGTCAGAATATTGTGGAGAATACCTTCGATGTGATCGGATGGTCTACCTCTGAGCGCAGCGAAGAGGAGTTTAAGCCTACTAAGCTAAATGGTGTATGCAGACTTCCGGAGTATTTAAAATCCGAGATTTCCTCTGAAACATGGGATATGTATATTGATGATACTTTTGAGATTCAGATCAAGACCATGTTTTTTGAAGGATGGCATGAGATTGAGCATGACATGCGCTACAAGGGAGAAGAGCTGTGGAAGAACTACAAGGGCTTTTCCAGGTACTTTAACAGTATTCTGGCGACCCTGGAGCTTTGTGACAAATCTATGGTAACCCTGTTTGAGGATCTTGGACATTCCCTTTATAAGTCGGGAAGATGGAGCGATATGATCAAGAGCCATTTCCGCCTGAAGCTTGGAGAGGGGCAGCTGTATCCTGAGGTGGCACAGCTCCTGGATGAGGACTGTAATATGCAGGTTGAGAATCTGGCTAAGCGCATTTACAAGACAAGTAAGCAGACTCTTGTGGATCAGCTTCTTCATCGCAGCCGCAAGGTGCCTATCAATGTAAATACGATTATTGCATTGTTAAATGACAGCCAGTTTCATGATAACCGTCTGAGTGCTATCTTTAAAGAGCGGGACGTATATAATGACGGCCGTGAGGAAAGCCTTGGGGAGTCCTGGCATTATGAAATGAAACCTCTGATCCGGCATAATGTATTTCAGATGTGTACGAAGATAGATGGAAGCCGTCTGAAGGATGGAACCCGGGCGTTGGCTTCTGAGATCTTTCAGCAGGCAGCAGACAATATTTACAGCTGGATCGTGGGCAAATATGGTGCCTTGTTTAAGGGAATGCCGCAAGAGACCAGCACCTATCACGCAGATATCCTGGCATATCATGTGGCAGTGAATTATGATCCTGACAATCGCCATCTGAATATGCATGTAAGACATATGGATATGGAGGTTGGCGGACGTATCTGGTATTCAGAGGCAAGACTTGAGGTTTCGCCCCTTGAAGAGGTGATCCTGAAGGTATGTAATGGATATGCGCAGCCGGAAAGAGAGCACACGATTCAGGATCCTGGGGTTACATTTTTCAGTTATCCCGGATATTATAAAACGATTGTTGACAATATCGGAATTGTCAATGGAATTGAATGCTCCAACAGAAGACGTATTATACGGGAGGATATGTTCGGAAGCTTGCTTGCTGCATTGAAGGATCCGGAACGGGTATTTCCTGTTGTTATAATCGTATCCAGGGAGACCGCAGATGGTATGATGGATGAGGACTGGCTGGGTCAGTTCCGCGTATCTGACTTTACAAGAACGGTGTGGCGTTATTCCCATGTATTTACGGCACATGAATCTGTGGGTAAGAAATTTCTCAGGCTGGCCGGGATTGATCTTCGCCAGATTGATGATATTCCCAGACTGTACATTTTCTGGCCGGGTGGGGATGTGGATGACTACGGTCCGGAGGATGTGACCAATTGCAGCTTTGGACGTCATCTGGAGGCAAGAGGTGATGCGCGTACCTATGATATTGTCCGCGGAGGACAGGCCTTTTACCATAAGATTGTCACGGATTTAAGAGA
>CAKRKL010000146.1 GCA_934358405.1 uncultured Blautia sp. | reverse complement strand
GGAAATGCCAAATGCGGCGATATTATGAGAATTTTCCTTGATATCGATGATGAGACACATATTATCAGAGACTGCAAGTTTAAAACCTTTGGCTGCGGTGCTGCAGTTGCAACCAGCAGCATGGCTACTGAGATGGTAAAAGGTAAAACCATCGAGGAAGCTATGAAGCTTACTAACAAGGCAGTTATGGAAGCTCTTGACGGACTTCCGCCGGTAAAGGTACACTGCTCTCTTCTTGCAGAAGAGGCTGTACATGCTGCACTATGGGATTATGCGCAGAAGCATCATATTGAGATTGAGGGACTGAAACAGCCGAAATCTGATATCCATGAGGGCGAAGAGGACGAAGCAGAAGAGTATTAATGGTTGTCATCGATAGAATATTTTTACTGGAAACCGAATCCGTAAACAGATTTATTTCGTTATAGATAAATGAGTGGTAAAGATGAGGCAGACCGTAAAGAGAATTTATCAGGGCGGATGTTATCATCTGCCCTGAATTTTATATATTGCAGGAAATTCAACAGGATTTTTTATAATGAAGGAAGTAACGATGACAGGACTTACAAACGAACAGGTACAACAAAGAATTGAAGAAGGAAAAGTCAATGCAAATGAGAATCCGAATACCAGAAGCTATAAGCAGATTGTAAGGGAGAATGTGCTTACATTTTTCAACTTTCTGAACCTTGCGCTTGTGGTAATGGTTTTGCTGGTTGGCTCTTACAAGAATTCCATGTTTATGGGGATTATTGTAATCAATACTGTAATTGGAATCATACAGGAGGTTCGCGCTAAGAAGACTCTGGACAAGCTTGCCATTCTGACAGAAAGCAAGGCTGTTGTACTAAGAGAAGGGAAGAAGTGGACGGTTTCTACAGAGAAGCTGGTATTGGATGATATTCTGTTTCTGCAAACAGGAGATCAGGTTCCGGCAGATGCTAAAGTGCTGGAAGGAAGCATTGAGGTGAATGAATCTCTTCTTACAGGAGAATCCGATAATCTTCAGAAGAATGAAGGTGATGAGCTTTTTTCCGGAAGCTTTGTCACGTCAGGAGAGGCTTGCTGCCAGGTAATTCACGTTGGCAAGGACAATTATGCAGCACAGATCACCAGTGAAGCCAAAGAATTCAAGAGACATAATTCCGAACTGCGGAATTCTCTGAATGCTATTCTGAAAACCATTAGTGTGATCATTGTTCCTATGGGAATGCTGCTGTTTTATAAACAGTATTATATTGCAGGAAACGGAATCAGGGATGCAGTTGTAAACATGGTAGCGGCAGTTCTTGGAATGATTCCGGAGGGACTGGTGCTTCTTACAAGTGTGGCCCTGACACTTGGAGCTCTTGCTCTGACCCGCAAGAATACCCTTGTGCAGGAATTATATTGCATTGAGACTCTGGCACGGGTAGATACTCTCTGCCTGGATAAGACAGGTACCATCACAGCAGGAACCATGTGTGTGGAGCAGGTGCAGCCTTATTCGGAAGCTGGAATTGCATCAGAAGAGGACACTCAGTCTGAAACTGCCTTGCAGGCAGTCGGGGACTCTCAGCCAGAGATGACCATGAATGAGATCGAGCGTGTCATGGCAAACATAATGTCTGTGCAAAAAGACCAGAATGCCACTGCAGATGCTCTTCGCAAACGGTTCTCCAGAAGAACAGACATGACTGTAGACCATTGTATTCCATTCTCATCCGACCGGAAATACAGCGGTGTGGCCTTCAAAGAAGAGGGAACCTACCTGATGGGTGCCGCCCAGTTTCTTTTTCCGGAAGGAAACGAAGACCTGATCCGTCAGTGCGCTGCATATGGAAAAGAAGGCCTGCGTGTTCTGGTACTGGCCCACAGCCCGAACCTGAATCAGGAGAACGAACTCCCTGCTGGTCTGAAACCCGTAGCACTGTTTATGATCACCGATATTATACGAGAGAATGCCCCGGAGACGCTGGCATTTTTCAAAAGCCAGGGTGTGGACCTGAAGGTGATTTCCGGTGATGATCCGGTGACGGTTTCCGCCATTGCGAAAAAAGCCGGACTTGAAAATGCAGACCGCTATATCGATGCCACAACCATCACCACACCGGAGGACATGGAGCGTGCTGTTGCAGAATGCTCTGTATTCGGACGTGTTACTCCTCAGCAGAAGAAGGAGATGGTGCTTGCCCTTCAGAAGCAGAAGCATACTGTTGCCATGACTGGTGACGGTGTCAACGACGTTCTGGCGCTGAAGGAAGCAGACTGCAGCGTGGTTATGGCAGAGGGAAGTGATGCTGCAAAAAACATTGCCAATGTGGTGCTTATGGATTCTAATTTTGCAGCTATGCCGGAAATCGTGAATCAGGGGCGTCGTGTTGTCAACAATATCCGAACAGCAGCATCTATGTTCCTGATCAAGACTATTTTTTCCGTACTGCTTTGCCTGATCACAATTTTCTGGGGAGAGAGTTATCCCTTCGAGCCGATTCAGATGTCTCTGATCAGTGCATGTGCTGTAGGAATTCCAACCTTCCTTCTGGCACAGGAGAATAATTTCAACAAGATTGAAAGCGGCTTCCTGCGCTATGTATTTATGAACGCATTCCCGGCAGCTGTGACCATCACGGGATGTGTATTCACCATTATGCTGGTCTGTCAGAATGTGTACCACAGCAACGTCATGCTTAGTACCGCATGTTTCCTGGTAACCGGCTGGAATTATATGGCAGCACTTAAAACCGTATATGCTCCGCTTAGCAGATATCGTAAGATCATTATTTACGGTATGCAGTTCATTTTCTTCTTTGCAGCTGTTTGTGTGCAGGATCTGCTGGCACTTGGAAGTCTGGAATTTGGAATGATCATCCTGGTATTTATCCTGATGACCTTCTCTCCGATTGTGATTGAAGCAATTACCGAGTGGTGCAGATCTTTGTATAACAAAGCTCACGAGAAGGATAAGAAAGGACTTATTTCCCTGTTTTTGGAGAAGGTGCAGAAATAATTTACTAGAATGCTTATATGAAAAAAAGAAGTCGCCATGTGCGGCTTCTTTTTTACTTTAGATGTGTTCATATCTGCGGAAATATTATTGAGAAAGAAAACTTACAGTCTGATAAAATCTGCCTTCCTTTCTTTGAAAACCGTATAATATTCAAATCCACATTCCTTCAGCACCTGCGAAGCCTTATCAAATGCATACCCGATTTTCTCAGGAGCATGGGCATCTGCGCCAACGGTAATGATCTCTCCACCAAGCTCCTTATAGCGGCGGATAATAGCAGTGCATGGATTCGGCTCCTTAAGACCATAATGATAGCCGCCTGTGTTTACTTCCAGTCCCACATTTTTCTCAATCAGCTTTTTCAGAATCGCCTCCAGAATATCCTGGTATTCCTCATAAGAATAGAACTGATTCTTATGAGGGCCATAGCGGACAATGTAATCCAGATGACCGTAGGTGTCCATTTCGTGGAATGCGTCCAAATTCTCCAGAATGGATTCAAAATATTCACGATATGCAAGTTCTTCATCCCTGCCCTGGAAAAATTCCGGATAATAAGGATCCGCACCATGAACCAGATGCGAGGATCCAATCACGAAATCAAAAGGATATTCCTTCAAAAGATTGTGAAAATATTTTCCGAGATGAAGCTGCAGGCCGATCTCAATACCGAAGCGGATATCAAGCTGGTCTTTGTATGCTTCTCTTAGCTTTGAGAGTTGGTTGTGATAGGCGGAAACATTCAGGGAAAATTCCAGGTTGTCAGGGGTCTTGGGATAATCCGGATCAAGATGCTCTGTGAAACAGATTCCTCTAAGGCCAAGCTCGATGGAGCGCAGTATCATTTGCTCCATGGGCGTGTCAGAGTCAGCAGAAAATGCAGAATGCATATGGCAGTCCCATAAAATTGATGAAGATTTTTGCTGTATATTCATGATGTCCTCCTTGAAAAGGAAAAATAATAAAATATTCAAAAAGCATATAAAACAATGCTGTTGATGACCCACCAGTGTCATAAAGTGGACATTGCTGCAGCATTTAAAAGAAGTATATCATATCAGAGGAAACTTGTGGCAATTTGCCTGTTATTTTTTTGAAAATAGGCTTGAATTTTTGTTTAGAATTAGGTACAATACGCTATAGGTTGATGTTTCTTTCACAAAGAATGAAGCACTCACATAATTTTTACCATTTAATTCATAGGAGGAATTTATCATGGCAGTAAAAGTTGCAATTAATGGTT
>CAKRKL010000145.1 GCA_934358405.1 uncultured Blautia sp. | reverse complement strand
CAAGGCTGCTGTCCGGGACTTTCACGCAAAAAGTCCGCCCCTAAACTAGGGACGGACTATATAAGGCCGCAACCACCCTGTTTCTCCTTTGAAACAAGTACGAAAAGACAACGTACCGACATACGTGGTTCCGATAACGGGGAACAACCGTGGAAACCTACTTGTCCTGTGAAGCGTTCGGCTTCCCTTCTCGGGGATGATCTTCAAAACAGACCTGACACTGCTTTCCACCAACGCAGCTCTCTGTAGACAAGCTTCCTGTTTCTACTGCTTCCCTTCAAGGAATTTAATCCTTTTAAGTTTTAGTTCTTTAACAAGCTAAAGCAATTCTACTACCAAAGATCAGAGAAGTCAAGTATAATTATTCTGATTTTATGCACTTTTTTTCGCACACTTTAACCAAGCACCTTCCGTGACTCCTCATCTGCGAACTGCTGCCGTACCAGCTGATAGTAATAGCCCTTCTTTTCCAGCAGCTCCAGGTGCCTGCCCTGCTCTACGATTTTTCCATCCCGCACTACCAGGATCAGATCTGCGTTCCGGATGGTGGACAGACGATGGGCAATAAGAAAAGAGGTCCTTCCCTTCAGAAGCTTGTCTGTTGCCTGCTGGATCAGCTGCTCCGTTTTGGTATCAATGGATGAGGTAGCCTCATCCAGAACAAAAATCGCCGGATCCGCAAGAACTGCTCTTGCAAAAGAAAGAAGCTGCTTCTCTCCTGTGGAAAGCCTGTCGCCGCCCTCTCCCACATCACTGTCATAGCCTTTATCCAGCTTTTTTGCAACCTGATCTGCATGAACTGCCCGGGCTGCTGCCTTCACCTCTTCGTCTGTGGCATCCAGTTTTCCGTAACGGATATTCTCCATTACCGTGCCGGAAAACAGATGTGGATTCTGAAGCACATAGCCAATATTGCTGTGCAGCCACAGCTGGCTTCTCTCCCGGTAATCCCTTCCGTCAATCAGGATCCTGCCCTTGGTAGGCTCGAAAAAGCGGCAGGCCAGATTTACCAGTGTGCTTTTGCCGGCGCCGGTTTCCCCTACAATTGCCACATTTGTTCCTGCCGGGATTTTCAGGTTAAAATCGCTTAGCACCTCTTCTTTTCCATCGGGATACCGAAAAGAAACATGCTCAAACTCAATATCCCCTTTAATGGGCTCCCAGTTTTCTTTATGGGGATCGAAGAAATCCCCGTATTTCTCCAGAACCTCCGGGGAGTCTACCACCTGGGGCTTCTCTTCCAGAAGGGAGGTAACTCGCTCAATATTTGCCTGTGCGGAAATGCACTGGGACAAAATTCCTGCCAGTCTCTGAATCGGCTCAAAAATTCCCACCGCATAAGCTGTAAAGGCAGCTAAGGTTCCAAGATCCAGCTTTCCGTCAAGTACCATGATTCCGCCACGATCCAGAACAAGTGCTGTGGCAAGGGAGCCAAAGAATACAACCATTGGAATGTAAATAGCATTTAATCTGGCAGCCTTAATGGAAGCGCTTCGCATTTCCTCTGTCACTGCGGCAAATTCCCGGAAATTTTTCTCCTCCACAACCAGGGATTTCACGGATTTGGCACCCATAATCCCTTCATTATAGCCGCTTGTAATCTTGGAATTGATCTTACGCACCTGGCGGTTCCAGGTCAGGATCCTGTTCTGAAAATACCAGGTGAGAACTGCAATGGCAGGCACGATCAGCATGATCACAAGGGCAAGCTTCCAGTTGAGAAACAGCATTGCCACAAGCACACCGATCACATAGGTAATCGCCCACAGCATATCGATCACATCCCAGGCAATCAGCTCTGTGATCCTTGCCACATCGTTCATCACTCTTGACAGGATATAGCCAACAGGAGTGGCGTTATAATAGGAAAAGGACAGCTTCTGAAGGTGGACAAACAGGGCACGCTTCATATCCCGGCCTGTTTCCACGTCGATTTTCATGCAGCCTCTTGTGAAGCAGATTACCGTGCACATCTGAAAAACGATTACTGCAATATATAAAAGAATAAATCCTCCAAGCCCTGACAGGGTGTTCTTTTCAATAAAGAAATCAATGGCATGGCGCTGGAACAGGGGCATAATAATATCCACCACTGAACAGAGCAGATTCATCAGTACCACCATGATCAGTATATTTTTCCTTGGCATAAGAAAGGGCACTATTTTTTTCCAGATGGAAAGATCTATAGATTTCGTATATTCCTTTTCTTCTATTCGCATACCGCCCCTCCTTCCATAAGGCGAATGTCGCTGTTCATCTGTATCTCATAAATATCCTTGTATGGTCCGTCCTGCCGGATTAGCTGGTCGTGAGTTCCCATCTGCTGAATCTCCCCTTTGTCCATGACAATGATGCAGTCTGCCTGCATAAGAGAGGTAATCCGGTGGGAAATCATAATCACTGTGGCTTTCTCCATCTCCTTTTTCAGCTCTTTGCGGATCTTGTTGTCTGTCTCAGTATCCACCGCGGAAAGGGAATCGTCAAACACCAGCACAGGTGCCTGCTTCATCAGCATTCTGGCAATGGCAACACGCTGCTTCTGTCCGCCTGATAAGGTAACGCCACGCTCTCCTACAATGGTATCGTAACCATCTGTAAAGTGCAAAATGGACTGGTCCACACAGGCAATTTCTGCTGCATGACGGATTTCCTCGTCCAGAAGCTTCTCCTTTGTGATTCCTATATTTTCCCGGATCGTCCGGGAGAAAAGGAAGGGCTCCTGAAGGACCAATCCAATGTTCTGGCGCAGATACTGACGGTCAATATTGCGAATGTCCGTGCCGCCGATGGTGATGCTTCCGCAGCCCTCCGGCAAATCGTACAGGCGGTCCAGAAGATGGACCAGGGTGGATTTGCCGCTGCCTGTAGTACCAAGTATGGCAAAGGTGCTGCCAGATGGGATAGTGAAATGAATGTTTTTCAAAACCGGGTGATCCGGGGAATAGGCAAAGGATACGTTGTGAAAGCAGATATCGCCGGTTAAGTCTGGCTTATTATTTAAGTCCTGATTTCCGGACGCTTTTGCCCGGATAGCTTCTCCATCCTCTTCCTCTGCTTCCAAAATATATGCCACTCGCTCCATGGAAACGCCGGCCTTACTCATATCGGAAATGATTCGTCCCAGGCTTCGCACAGGCCAGGTAAGGGAAGCGTTGTAGGAAAGAAACGCTATGAATTCTCCCAGTGTGATCCTTCCCTGAACCGCAAAAACCACGCCCATAACCATAACCGTAAGCACCTGCAGGTTCGTGATCAGATCGCCGGATGCCCAGAAAACACTCATCAGCTTGCCAAGATACACCCACAGATCGGAATATGCATTGTTCTTCTTATCAAAGCGGTCGATCTCGTACTTCTCTCTTCCAAATGCACGCACAACCCGCACTCCTGTCAGGTTCTCCTGAACGGTACCAGAAAGGGCTCCCTCCGCTTCGTCTGCATCCTGGAACCGTTTTCCGATTTTGGAATAAAAGAATGCGGAATATCCGATGATCACCGGGAAAAAGGCAGTGGCTGCCAGGGTGATTGGCACATTCATGGAAAACATGATTCCCAGATACAAAATGATCAGAAAGCAGATTCGAAAGACCTCCGGAAGCTGTCTGCACACAAAGTTTCGGATCACTTCCACGTCTGAGGTACATCTCTGGATGATTTCTCCTGTCTGATGCTTCACATGCCAGGAAAATGGCAGGTACTGGGTGTGGTGATACAAGGTATCACGGATGGATTTCAAAAAATTCTCAGAGCCCTTTGCCAGGCACATTTTACTCAGGTAATTAAATACGCCTGAGAAAATGGCAGATACACCAACCAAAATGGCTGCCAGCAATAAGGTCTGCTGCACGCTCAGGCCATCCGGGATTCCATCCATTACCAGAATGTGGTCTGCCGTGTATTTCACGATCTGCGGGATCAGTGCATTGCATGCTGTAAACAGCACGGAAAACACCAGAGTTCCCACAAAAAAGCGGATATTTCCTTTCAGAAAACGGAAAATGATCCGGAATTTGTCAGTTTTTCTTTTTGTTATCATACGTTCCCCCTGTTTTGTTTTTACTTCCTGCTTTTTCTTTTGCTTTTTGCAGAAAAAAAGGACATCCCCAATTATCAAGGGATGTCCTGTAAGTGCAAAAAGTCACTGCTCTCTTAGCTCTGTATGTGAACCCGTCAGCTTCTTATAATGACATCGTCATCCAAGAAGAGTCCTTCTCACTTCGCTTCGCAGTCCATAAAAGCAGGCAGCTGGATATTCCTTAATCTCAGGTATTCATATAAATAATTGTTTCTTATTCCTGTGATATTCATATTACTGCCTCCTTTCCTTTCTTTTCATCACATGTGCTTTTAACTATATAGCACA
>CAKRKL010000144.1 GCA_934358405.1 uncultured Blautia sp. | reverse complement strand
GATATGAGCAACGTGATCTCTGGATAACATATACAAAAAAAGTCAAACCTATACAAAAAAATTGTTGAATTTATGGATTTACAGACAGGAACCTGTTTGCTATAATTCCGATATAACAAGTTGCAACGGAGCAAACTACTAAGTGGTTTGCTCCGTTTTTTTATTTGCAGAAAGGGCTGCCGTCAGGCGGCCTTTTTGCGTATCATCAGCTGGAAAACAGAGAGGAGAAAACATTATGAAAAAAACAGTAAAAGCAATGGCACTTCTTACAGCAGCATCTATGATCATGACAGCCTTTACCCCGGTATACGCAGAAAGTACGGATGACACTGCAGCTGTAGACTGGGAAAACGGAGATAACATTAAAGCAATTAAAGAAAAAGGTGTGATTACCGTTGCAACCGGAACCTATGTACCCTTTGAATACCGTGATGACGATAACAATATTGTAGGCTTTGACATCGACCTGGCTCAGTATATTGCTGATAAGCTTGGGGTAGATATGGAAGTGACAGACATGGAATTTCAGTCTATTGTTCCATCCATCCAGAACGGAGAATATGATTTTTCCATTGCAGCAATGTATAAGACTGATGAGCGCTGTGAGGTTGTGGACATGTCCAAATCCTATTGCGACAGCGGTATGATCCTTGCAGTAAAAGAAGATTCCGAATATGCAGACACCATTAAGAGCTTAGCTGACTGTGATGGTCTGAAGGTAGCAGTTAAGGAAGGCGCAACTTCTTATAATGTAGCACAGAGCTTTCTGGATGAAAATCCGGATGTCTCCTATGAAATCGTTCAGTATAAGGATACAGTAGGATGTGTTTCTGATCTTCTTGCAGGTCGTGTAGATGTGGTAGTAAACGATCTTTTGAACCAGAAAATCCTTTCCCAGGAATATGAAGGAACTAAGATCGTATGCGAGCCTTTCACTCATGCAGAGAATGCAATTGCAGTACAGAAAGGAAAAGAAGATCTGCTTGCGTTTATCAACGAATGTATTGATGACTACTATGAAGACGGCACCTATGATGCGCTGTGGACAAAATGGATTGATGCTTCCGGAGATGGAGAAGAGGAAGCTTCCGCAGAAGCTGCCGAAACTGCTGAATAAAACATATTTATAGAAATATTTTTACGCAAGAAAGGACAAACCGGATATCATTACTGGTCACAGGGGAAATTGTATGGTAACATTGAAATGGTCACTTGTATTTGACAAAATGTCATCACTGCTTCATGGATGTGCAGTGACAATGGAAATATCGATTCTGACACTTATATTTGGCACGATTCTTGGCGTAGTGCTTGCACTGATGCGGGACAGCCGTGTGAAAATTGTGGCAAGGATCGCACAGCTCTATATCTGGATCTGGAGAGGAACACCTCTTATGGTGCAGGCATTCCTCATTTATTTCGGATTGCCTAATCTGGGAATTACATTTAGTGCGATGACAGCAGGTGTGCTCTCCATGTCATTAAATACAGGTGCATACATTGCGGAAATTGTTCGTTCCGGTATCCATGCAATTGACCCTGGACAAAGAGAAGCTGCAAAAGCGCTGGGAATGCCCTGGCATTTGGAAATGCTTCGAATCGTAGCACCTCAGGCAACCAAAATCTGTATTCTGCCTCTGGTGAACCAGTTTATTGCAACAATTAAGAATACCTCTATTTTATCTGCCATAACTCTGACAGAGCTTACAAGGGAAGGAACACTGATCGCTTATAATTCTTTCCATTATTTTGAGCCATACATAGCAGTTGCGGTATTGTATCTGGTTCTGACGACTATATTTACACAGCTTGCAGGAGTTCTGGAAAGGAGGATGGCATAAATGGCAGAGGACGTAATTTTAAGTGTAAAAAATATCAGTAAATGCTTCGGAGACCTGGAAGTACTTAAAGGAATCAGTTTTGATATCCACAAAGGAGAAAAGATTGCCATTCTGGGACCAAGCGGTTCCGGCAAATCCACTATTCTGCGCTGCATCAACCAGCTGGAAACCTATGATTCCGGTGAGATTAATTATATGGGAAAACCAGTGGACTCCGGTCAGGCACTTCATCAGCTGAGACAGCACATTGGAATGGTTTTCCAGAGATTTAACGTATTTACCCATATGAGTGTTTTGCAGAATGTAATTGAGGCACCTGTCCATGTGAAAAAGGTTCCAAAGCAGGAGGCAGTTTCCCGGGCAAAGGAGCTTCTGAAAATGGTTGGTCTTGAAGGCAGGGAGGATGCCATGGCGAAGAAACTTTCCGGTGGACAGCAGCAGCGAGTTGCAATTGCCAGAGCTATGGCGATGGATCCGGAAGTGATTCTTTTTGATGAGCCTACAAGCGCTCTGGATCCGGAACTGGTTGGCGAGGTGCTAAGCGTTATCCGGAAGGTGGCAGCAGAAGGTGTTTCCATGGTAATTGTAACCCATGAGATGAATTTTGCCCGGGAAGTTGCAGACAGGATTTTGTTTATGGAAGATGGCGTGATCGTGGAGGATGCGTCTCCGGAAGAATTTTTTGAACATCCAAAGAATGAGCGTATTCGTCAGTTTATCAGGAAAGTTGAGGAAAGATAATTCAGGATGGACTACATAATTAAAAACGGCTGGATCGTAAATGGAAAGAATGAAAAGCCTTTTTACGGCGATCTTGCAGTGAAAAATGGTAAAATTGAGGAAGTAGGGGAGCACATTGAAATCCCCTCTGACTTCCCCGAAAAATGTGTCCTGGATGCGGCCGGTGGGTATGTAACCCCCGGCTTTATTGACATTCACAGGCACGGCGACTGGCAGGCCTTTGGAAATGGTGATGATGAGCTTTTAAACAGACAGGGGCTTGCCACCGTAGTAAATGGAAACTGCGGACTGTCTGTAGCACCTGCAGGAGAGAAGTATGGGAAAGAGATTGCCGGCTTTTTAAGCAGTGTTACAGGAGAATTTCGGCAGGGACAGGCAGATGATTTTAAGAGTGCGGCAGAAAGCAATGAAGAAATTATGTCAACCATGTCGTCCTATATGTCTGCTCTATCCAGGGAAAAACGCAGCGTCAACACAGGAATGCTTGCAGGAAACGGAACCATCCGTGCAGGCGTGAAGGGTTATGCACCTGGAAAGCTCTCCCGGGAAGAAGTACATCAGGTCTGGAAGGCACTGGAGGAGTCTTTGGCAGCAGGCGCTCTTGGAGTCAGCCTTGGAGTTGCTTATGCACCGGAATTTGAATATGACAGAGATGGACTTGCAAAGGCACTGCAGCCTTTGAGAGGAACCAATATTCCCATTACAACTCATGTGCGCAACGAGGGTGACGGAATTCTTCTGGCTTTGCAGGAGGTAATTTCAGTGGCAGAGGAGCTTCAGATTCCTCTGCATGTAAGTCATCTGAAATGCATTGGACAGAAAAACTGGGGCGATACACCGGTGAAGATTCTGCAGCTTTTTGATCAGGCAGCATCACGAGGAGTAAAGGTGGATTTTGATCTGTACCCCTATCTGACAGGATCCACTCAGCTGGTACATCTGCTTCCGCCGCAGTTCCAGGAGGGCGGCACAGATGCCATCTGTGCAAGGCTTGCGGATGCTGCATGTCGAAAGGAAATTACCAAAGTATTGCAGCAGCCTTCTGATATTTTTGAAAATATTGTGGAACTGGCTGGTTTTGAGCGGATTTATGCCAGTACCTTACATACCCGGCAGTTTGAAGGCTATGCGGGGCAGTCCATTGCAGCTATTGCAGAGCAGCTTGGAAAAGATCCTTATGAGACTCTCTATGACATTCTTCTTGCAGAGCGCTGCCAGGTTACCATGTTGGATACCATCGCCTCTGAGGAGGATATGCTTTATTTCCTGAAAGACAGCCGCGCAAATCTGATTTCTGATGCTATCTATCCGGCAGGAGGGAAATATCATCCAAGAGTTTACGGTGCTTTTCCAAAGCTTCTTACCGATTATGTAAGAGACCGGAATGTTTTTTCCATAGAGGAAGCTGTGTATAAAATGACGGCAAAACCAGCAGCTGTCCTGGATCTGAATCGTGGAATCCTCCAGAAAGGAATGCCGGCAGATATTAACGTATTTCATCTGGACAAACTTCAGGTTCACGCAGATTTTCAGAACCCAGATCAGTGCTGTACAGGATTTGACTACGTGATGGTAGGCGGCGAAATTGCAGTGGAGAAGGATCGGTACAAGAATTCAAAAAGCGGAATGATTCAGCGACGCGGATGCCCTGAAGGAAAGAGGAAGCTCTGATATAAAAGGGGCAGTGGAATGTTATGATGTTGGGGTGGAGCTGTTGTAAATATTTGGAAAATTATGCCAGAATAGTTTTGGCTCATCTGTACATATTAGGAATACAAGGCAGCAGTATTTTCAGCTGAA
>CAKRKL010000143.1 GCA_934358405.1 uncultured Blautia sp. | reverse complement strand
TTCCTTCGGTATGAGGACAAAAATTCCCTGTGCTTTCGAATGGACGAGGGACGAAATTACGAATATCCGGGAATCGGAATTGACATTTATCCACTTAGAGGAAAGGAAAGCTCCCGGAAGCTCCATTTGTGGCTGCGCTGTCTGGAAATAGGCTGGATCCAGTTTTGCGACGGGCGTTCCCAGGAATTTACCTGGAAGGAGAAGCTGTGCAAGCTTCCTGTGGCAATTCTTATGATTGGCGGAAGAGACAGACTTTCCAAATATCTGTATCAAAAGCTTTATGAAAACCAGAAGGAATGTAAGGGGAAAAATTACGTAGTCCGTCTCAAGGGCACTACCTTGTATTATCCGAAAAAAATATTTAAAAAAACCAGAAGAGTAGAGTTAGAAGGGGTATCCTTAAGTGTGCCCGATGCAGTGGATTCCTATCTGAAAATCTGGTTTGGAAAAGGATATATGAATAAGCTGACTGAGCCCTATATTCCCTCTATGACGGTTATCACAAGCACCAATATTCCCTGCCTGGAGTTTCTTGACAGGTATTCCGGGCAGGTTAAGACTCTTGTTAAGGAGAGACGGGATCAGTACAACAAAGACAGAAAAGGGCGAAAATCCCGTGAATATCTGGACTGGTCCTGGAATTATGTGAAGCTGAAGGGCGAAGGGGTGAATCTGGCAGAGGCTTACGCACGAAAAAAGGAATATCTTCTTAACCTTATGGAAAACAGGGATTACCTCAGGCTGTCAGAGGAACTGAAGGACTATGACAAAATCATGAAGAAATATCTGGAAGCCGGTGAGCTTTATGCGCCGGATCAGGAAATTTTTCAGATTTATGTACAGCTTCTTTTGGCTACAGGTAAAAAGGGATTGCTAAATAAGATTAAAAAATTCAGCTGACATAGAAGCGAAAGCTTCAGGCAGACATATTTTTGAAACATCCCCGGATGGGAGGACGAAATGTCGAAAAAGCATGGAAGTCCCCGAATATCCGGGGCTTTTTTTGCCCAAAATGTTCCCAAAATGCGCTTTGTGATTAAAAAGCTGAGGATTGTGCAAATCCGTCCTTTTTTTGCTTTGTTCTGTTATAATAAAGCTTGTCACAAATCTGGAGGGAAAAATGAGAAAAAAGAGAACTTCTGTTGTTCATCGGATCTGCACTCTGGTCGGATCCCTCTTCTGTTTCATTCTGATTCCACTTCTGCTTATCAACTGTACCCTTATTATCAAAAGCATTACAAACAAAAATGAGGTGCCGGATATTGGCGGAATATTTCCCATGGTTATCCTGACAGATAGTATGAATCCCCAGCTGGCTTCCGGAGATCTGGTGATCTGCCGCAAAGTAAATGCCAAAAATATAAAGACCGGGGATGTAATCTGTTTCTATGACCCTGAGGGAAACGGGACGGCTACCGTTACACACAGAGTGACAGAAATCATTACAGATGAGACAGGCGCCCTTGCCTGGAAAACAAAAGGTGACGCCAACAATACAGAAGATGAAAAGCCGGTAAGAAGGGAAAATCTGGCAGGGATTTACTGCTGGCGGCTTCCCGGACTTGGAAATACGGCAATGTTTATGCAGAGCACAAAGGGAATACTGCTATGTGTGGTTTGTCCTTTGCTTTTGATGGCAGCTTATGACAAAAGCTGTGATCTGAGACAGAAAAAAGAAAAGGAAAAAAGTACAGAAGCATTGCTGGCAGAACTGGATGTCCTGCGGGCAGAACGAGAAAAAAGTCAGGATTGAAGGGAGAATGCAAATTATGATGAAAAACAAAGCAATGCGGATTGCAGCAGGAGCCGGTGTGACCACTTTATTGACCATGAGCGTGATTTCAGGATCATTTGCCAAGTATATTACAAGCGGAACCGGCACAGACAGTGCCAGAGCGGCGAAATTCGGAGTGACTGTCACTGCAAACGGGACGATGTTTGCAAGTGAGTATGCAACTGATGATGAGGCAGTTGGAACTATTGCGAAATCAGTTATAAGTAGTGGCGGAGAGGATGACCACGTAGTTGCACCGGGAACCAAAGGGGAACTGCTGAATGCCACGATTACCGGAAAGCCGGAGGTTGCGGTGAAGGTGTCCTATGAGCCTACGCTGACTTTAAATGGGTGGGAGTATACAGATGAGGACAGTAATTTGTCAACCGAGTATTTCCCAATTATTTTTAAGGTTGGAGATAAGAAATACGGCGTGAAGGGTGTTAAAGATTCAACAGGAGTAGCTGTTGCAAATGGAAGTTCCAGTATAGCTGAATTGAAAACAGCTGTTGAAAATGCAATCAAGGGATATTCTAAAAATTATGCTGCAAATACAGATTTATCTGGAATCGGTGCGGATGGTTTTGTGAACGTCTCCTGGGAGTGGGCGTACAACGGAAACAGCGATGAGAAGGATACATATCTCGGCGATCAGGCAGCAGCGAACAAAGCCTCCACAGTGGAACTGAGCATGAAAACAACGGTAACTCAGATTGACTAAACCCAAACTCCTGCTCCTGTTGTGCCTGCTTCTTCTGCTTCCCTGGTGGAATAAAAATCAAAAAGAAAATGTGCGTCATGGGAATGTTATCTGCCTTACAGAAGGAAAAAACATAAATGCAAGGAGCAAATCTGCAGTCAGGGAGGGCGTTCTTGAAAACAGTGAGACGGTAAAAGAAGATGGGAGTGCAAAGGCAGCAGAAGGTTTTCAGACCTGGGATGAACGGCAGATCTGGACAACGGATACTGCTGTTCGGATCTTTCAGACTGAAGACAGAAACCAGGCCGGGGAGCTTACCGTGCAAAGCGAAAGCCAGGACAAGGTGATTGCCCCCGGAACCAGCGGAGCCTACACCTTTTTTCTTCAAAACACAGGAAAAACAAAAATGGATTATAAGGTTTGGCTGAAAGCCGGCTGGGACATGGAAACACTCAAAAGTCCCCTTGAACTAAGGCTGGCAGGGGAAAATGGATGGCTTGTAGGAAGTCAGGATGGGTGGAACAGTCTGGAGCAGATAGGCAGGTTTCTTCAGGAAGGCTCTCTTCTTTCCGGAGAAAAGAAGAAATACATCCTTTACTGGCGCTGGGCTTACGAGCGTGGGAAAGATGAGGAGGACACCTTCTTTGGAAACAAAGCAGAGGACACCCTTCATACCATTGTAATCCATACAGAAGCCGCCCGGAGCATTTCCGGCAATACAGGAGATGGGAATCCTGAAAAGAAAAGCAGCGAGAACAGTGAACACAGCGAGAATAGTGAACGCAGGAATTCTGTGAAAACAGCAGATCACATGTCACCTGGAAGCTGGCTTACAGCATTAATATTTACCGTATCTGTTATCACCATGTGCTTAATCCTTATATGGTACCGAAAGAGGCGCAGCTATGATGAAAAACAATAACAATAATCACAAAAAAAGAAAACTGCGTCTGGATACAGCACGGTTTTTGCAGCTGACACTGTCACTGTCACGTATAATACAGCTTCCCCCACTGACGCCCTCACTTATGGTCTTGCTGCTTTTTGTGCTTTTGTTGATGGCGCTTCCTACAGATATTTACGCCAAATACATTTTGCTGGCTGTTGAGGATTCTCATATGAAGGTGGCAGGATTTGAGCATAAGGTGTCCATCTGTCCGGAAGGAGAGCTGCCAGAAATGTGGGCACCTGGCAGCCAGGCCATATATTCCATTCTGGTATCCAATCAAAGCACCAATGGCATCAGCCAGACCAGCCAGACCTACAGCATAGAGGTTGTTACCGCAGGGGCACTCCCTCTGCACTGCACCCTTTTGGAAGAAAGCGAATGGGAAGGAAGCTGGAAGGAAATAGCATCATTTCAGGAAAGCCCTCAGGAGAAAACCCACGTTTTTCAGACAGACGATATGCTGCTTCCAGAAGGCTGCTCCACAGAGCATGAATACCGGCTGATGGTTTCATGGGAGAATGCCTGCCAGTGGGAACCTATGGACACAGAGGACTTTATCAGGATTAATGTGAATATGGAGCAGAAGGATTGAGAAACAGGAAGGTAAAACGTGTGAAAAAATTTTACTTTGCAAAACGGCAGGTACCAGGCGCAGCTTTTCTTCTGGCAATGGGAGCCGGCATATTTTTTACCTGCCAGCTTCAAACTGTTTGCGCAAGATATCAGTACCAGGAATCCCGGATTGATATCATACATTCAGCTAAAATAGGAAATGACAGCACTACGGACATAGTGCAGGATGTCGACACAGTGCAGAATGCAGATATGCTGCAGAGCGCCGATATAATTCTGCCGTCAGATTTCAGAGGGACACCTGCAGCCTTCTTAGATGGAACCACATGGGAGGAAGAGGACATGGTGGATTACGGATTTGTTTCAGAATTAAATGAAATTCCAAACAGTCTGTTCCATGACTAGTGTGTTTGAAAAAACAAAAGTTTTAACTATGTTTAACATTGGTAATACATAAAATTTAACATAA
>CAKRKL010000142.1 GCA_934358405.1 uncultured Blautia sp. | reverse complement strand
TCCTTTGCAAGCTTGCCAAGTACTTTGTCAAGAAGTGCTTCTGCCATATAATAAGTGTATCCGTCTGCTGCTTTTACCTTACAGTAAATTTCATCCGGGTTTACACAAAGTGCAACGTTAGAAGGCAGTGTCCACGGTGTGGTGGTCCATGCCAGGAAGTATGCATCCTCACCTACAACCTTGAAACGTGCGATTGCAGAACGCTCTTTTACTAATTTATATCCCTGTGAAACCTCCTGAGAGGAAAGAGGGGTTCCGCAGCGCGGACAATAAGGAACGATCTTAAAGCCTTTGTATAAAAGACCTTTGTTCCAGATTTCTTTCAAAGCCCACCACTCAGACTCAATGTAGTTGTCCTCATAGGTTACATATGGATGCTCCATATCAGCCCAGAAACCAACAGTTGAGGAGAAATCCTCCCACATTCCTTTGTATTTCCAGACGCTTTCCTTACACTGCTGGATAAATGGCTCCATACCGTATTCCTCGATCTGTTCCTTGCCGTCCAGACCAAGCTTCTTCTCTACCTCAAGCTCTACCGGAAGACCGTGGGTATCCCATCCAGCCTTACGCGGAACCATATAGCCCTTCATTGCACGGTATCTCGGGATCATATCCTTGATAACTCGTGTAAGCACATGACCAATATGAGGTTTGCCGTTTGCTGTCGGCGGTCCGTCATAGAAGGTGTAAGTCGGGCCTTCTTTACGGTTTTCCATACTTTTTTCAAAAATATGGTTTTCTTTCCAGAACTCTTCTACTTTTTTCTCTCGTTCTACGAAATTCAGATTCGTATCTACTTTCTGGTACAAAGTTTTTTCCTCCTTTTTTGATAAAACTCGATACAATAAGAAAAGTCTCCATCCTGCAAAAGGACGAAGACTATCAGTACTCGTTATACCACCTGTTACAATGTACGGGTAAACTACCGATACATGCTCCCTGTAACGGGGGAAAACCGTTATTCCTTACTGTAATTTCAGAAATAAAACTCCGGAGTGATATTCGGCTGAATTTACTTGTGGCGGGCTTGCACCGTCCCCGTCTCGCTGAAAGCTTTCAAAACAGCTTACTGTCTCCATCGCAGTCTTTACCTATTGTTTTTTCCTGTCCATTATAATGGTGAAAAATTCTATATGTCAAGTATTTAGGGCAAATTTATTTGGGAAAACCTTAAATTTCAGCATAGTTTTAAATTTTCACAGTCTTTTAATAGTTTTATAGGGATAAAAGTGATATAATATTTCGTGATATTCACAAACCCATAAATATGTCGCCAACAGGCGGCATATCCATTTAAACAGGCTTTTTTAGAAAGGATTTTTATGATCAGGAAAGTTTTTCATAAGAAAATAAAGGGAATGTTCTGCACAGTCCTGGCTGCAGGAATGCTGCTTGGACAGGCAGGTGCTGTAATGGCCGAAGCAGCAGATGCTGCGGCAGTTCAGGCAACGCCCACTCCCAATCCCCATACGGAATATTATGCGCAGGCTGCTGATACTGACTCTATTGAAGGCTGGCCAACAGGACCACAGATTGAGGCACAGTCAGCTGTTCTTATGGAACTGAATACAGAAGCGATCCTGTATTCCAAGAATGCAGATACACAGCTTTACCCTGCAAGTATCACCAAGCTTCTTACCTGCCTTCTCGGCTGTGAGAATCTGGATACCAGCGCGCAGATGACGCTCTCTCAGCAGGCGGCATACGGTATTGAAGCAGGAAGCTCTACCATTTATGGTGATGCCGGAGAGGTTTTCACAGTAGAACAGTGCCTTATGGGACTAATGCTGGAATCAGCCAATGAGATGGCACTGGCAATCGGAGAAGAGGTTTCCGGTTCTGTGAAGAAGTTTGTAGAGCTGATGAACACCAGGGCGCAGCAGCTTGGATGTAAGCACACTCACTTTAATAACCCTAATGGTCTTCCCGATGAAACTCATGTGACCACAGCAAGCGATATGGCAAAGATTGCCAAAGCAGCTTGGCAGAATAGCATCTGCAGGAAATTTTTTACTACGGATCTGTATGAAATTCCCCCTACCAATGTTTTTACAGAAACACGTTATCTGCTGAATCATCATAAGATGATGGCAGGCAGGGATTACGCCTATGATGGTGTCCTGGGGGGTAAGACCGGATATACAGACGCAGCAGGTTCAACCCTTGTCACCTACGCCAAACGGGGAAATATGCTTCTTGTTGCAGTAGTTATGAATTCTGTCAATGGAGCATGGAATGATACCAAGAGCCTTCTTGATTATGGCTTTAATAATTTTGAGCGCCAGAAGGTTAAGGTGAGCAAGAATCCGGTTCCGAAGAAGAATCTTCCAAGTGAGAAATATCTGCTGAATAATTGCGGAAATACTTATCCCTTCTATTATACAAAGAATATTTATGTAACAGTTCCGGTGGGAACGGATATCAGCGTGCTTACAAGGAAACAGCGGCTTCTGTCCAATGCAGTGGGACCACTTCGATTAAAGAGCAAATATTATTTCAACGATCATCTGGTTGGATGGGGAATGCAGTACGAAAGATCAATCATGACGAATCTGCTGACAGATCCAGACGCATAATAAAAACAAAAAGGAAGCTACTACCAACTGTCTTTCCTGCATATTTAATGCCGAAAGGACAGCACGGTCAGCTTCCTTTTTATTATTAATAAGCACAAATCCCATTATTGCTTCGCAGCTTCTTCTGCTTTCTTGGTTCGCCTCTTTGCCCGGTGGGCATCTCGTTTCTGACGGATTTCCTCTGCTTCCTGGTCTGATATATTCGTTAAGGTCTTGATCACATAATACATATCGTTTTCTGTTCTGCGAATCCTGATTTTTCCCATAACAAAACCATGCTCCTGACAGAGAGAAACACTATAATATACTTTAGAATTATTCATAAACCAACGGATCTTTCGCTTGGCAGGATTATGACACAGCGGACATTTCGTACTGGTCACCTCGCGATCCTTCATGGCTTTTTCCCGGGAATAAAATTCCCGCGATACATATTTATCATAAGTAGGATAGGAAACGTGAATCTCCTCTCGCTTGCTCTTAGGATTCTGATATACGTCCAGTGATGAATTAGGTAAAATATATTCATCTTCTATTTTTTGCAAAACATATGCAGTGTAATAGGCATCCCCTAAAGCACGATGAAACTCCATCATCTTGGCCACACCCATTTTGTCTGCCGCAAATTCCAGTGCGCGGCGCTCGTGATTCTCCTCGTAGCAAAGTCCAAATAATTTCTGCACATCGTAGTAGGTTACCGGCCCCGGAAGCATAGAAAGCTTGCCGTAATATTTCATATTTCGCTGTAATTCCATTACATCCTGGTTGCCCCATGTGAAAAAAACATATTCCTCGCCGCACCATTCTATAAACTCTGTTACTGCCTGCGGAAAAGGTGTCCCGTTCTGCAGATCCTTGTAATTCACATGAATCACTTCATGGATACTGTCATGAATCCAGTTATACACCTGAGGCTTTATCAGACGCTGAAAGCTATCCACAATTTCTTTTTTCTCATTTAATTTTACTGCGCCGATTTCTATAATTTCGAAAGGCAGGCGGCTATTGGACCACTTTTTTCCTCCCGGACTCTGATTCCATTCCAGGTCAAATACAATGTAATTCATGATAAAATTCCTTCTTCTGGGAAAGCTATTTCCTTTATTAATTTCGTTTATGTTACACAGGGAAACGAATTCCAGACAAGTATAACAGACCATGGAAATGATGTAAAGAGCATCCATAAGGAGCCTTATATACAAAAACAGAAAAAGTAAAAGGTGCATAAAAGCATCTGATTGACGCTTTTGTGCACCCTTCCTTTACCGTATCAATTCTGGTGGGATCTGATCATAGTCATACATTACTTCTGAATGATTATCCCGAATAAGCTCTTTATCTGTTATATTTCCAGTAGTTCTGTCTATCACATTTCTATAAATTTGTGAAATTCTGAAAAATTTTCCTTTTTCTTTATGGAAGTGATGGTTTTCTTCGATAATTTCATAATAGTAAGGAAATTCCCGTTCACTTCTCAGTTCTCCGCATAAATTTCCCTTTTCGCACCACAACAAAAGCTGCACATCCTGATCTGTATTATTTTTAAATCTGTAATCTATGTAATTATAACTGACAGAGGTTCCTGAGCTAAACGGAATCCGCTTGCCATGATCAGGTGCAAGGGCATCTGAATGACTATGAAATTCTGTTACTGTAAGTGGGCTGTGAAGTGCAAGAAGATGTATTGTATTTCCAAGATTGCAAAGTCCACCTCCAAGTCCGGGCATAAGCTTATCTCCTATGATAATGCGTCCATCCCGGTAGCCCTTTCTTTTTGATGTTTTTCCTACAGTTCTCCAGAATGAAAAGGTTTCTCCAGGATGAATAATAAGCCCATTTATCCGTGCAGATGCAAGGCGGATATTTCTGGCCTTATTTTTCTGAAGCACCGGATCTATTCCTTTTCCTTTTTTTAT
>CAKRKL010000141.1 GCA_934358405.1 uncultured Blautia sp. | reverse complement strand
TTCTCATATCAGCGTTACCTTCTGTAAACATGTAAACCCATTTTGCCATTTTACATTTTCCTCCTAAAAATTTGTTCTTTGAACATAATCTATGTTTTATACGCACATAATTATTTTATCGGGTTATTTGTCATTCGTCAAGGTTATTCTGGTAAAAAGCAGTCAAATTTTTCTTATTTTATTAATTTTTCTTTTTTCTTCCATTATTCAGCACCAGATGACGGGGAACACCGTTTACCATGATCGGCTGATAATCTCCCTGAATCAGAGGTTTAATGTAGTCGATGAAATCTTTTGTCACATTGGATGCGTCCTTATTCATCCAGTTTCTCGGCACCAGCTTCTCTTCGTTTGCGATGCGATGTACGTCGTAAATTCCGGTAGCTGCCATATAAGGATCGTCAGATACACGGTCAATAACCACCATCTTTCCTGTGTCACCTTCATCGGCTGCTTTTACAGCGGCTCCGCCAACCATCATAGCTTCATCAATATCAACTCTGGATGCCATATGGGATGCACTTCTCTGAAGAGTGGAAAGCTCTACTGCACGTGTCTTGCAGCCACATTCTGCTGCCAGGAAGTTAGCCAGATAAGTGGCAGTTCCCTGAAGCTGCTTGTGACCGAACGCATCCACATAATCACCTACACTTCCAAGCTCGCATACATAACGACCATCCGCAAGCTTGATTCCTTCTGACACAGCAATAACCACAGAAGATTTTTTCTTCAGGAGATCCTTTACCTTTACAAGGAATTTCTCAATGTCAAAGGGAACCTCCGGAAGGTAAATAAGATCCGGTCCCTCACAGTCTTCGGATTTGGAAAGGGCAGTTGCACCTGTAAGCCAGCCGGCATTTCTTCCCATGATTTCCATAATGGTGATCATGTTTTTCTTATAGGTGAGACCTTCTGCATCACGGATAACCTCCTTGGTGGATGCTGCAATATATTTAGCTGCACTTCCGAAGCCCGGAGTATGATCGGTAAGGGCAAGGTCATTATCAATTGTCTTTGGTACACCGAGGAATTTCTGAGTCTGTCCTGTGAGAATTGCATAATCGGACAGCTTCTTGATGGTATCCATGGAATCATTTCCACCGATATAAATAAATGCATAAATATTAAGTTTATTTAAAATCTCAAAAATTTTCTCATAAATGCTTCTGTCTTCATGGATTTCAGGAAGCTTATAACGGCAGGAACCTAAAAATGCGGACGGAGTTCTTTTCAGAAGCTCAATGTCAAGCTCGGAATGAATCTGAGTGGAAAGATCAATGTACTGCTCATCAAGAAGTCCCTGAACTCCATGAAACATTCCATATACTTTGTCAAAGCCTCTCTCAACTGCGTTCTTATATACGCCTGCAAGGCTGGAATTGATTACAGCGGTGGGACCTCCGGACTGTCCTACAATAATATTTCTTTTCTTTGCCATTATGGTATTCCTCCTCTAGTCAAATGAATGCAGGTGACAAATTCATTTTATTTCTTCACCCTATAATTGTACAGTTTACCAAATATGTATATCAAAGTCAATGGGATATTGTTCATTTTGCATATTTAATTGTAGTATTTTTTTGTTTTTATATGCATTATTTTCTTTTCAGACAATTCATTATACAGTAAACTCACAGGTAAAATTCACAAGTTAAGATACACAATTACAAAGAGCAATGTTATAATAAGAAAACAGAATGTGTTTTATTGCAAACACAGGTTACAGCACATCAGAATGGAGGATTACACCATGAAACGAATCATAGAAAATGACTTTCTCAGAGTTACAGTTGAAGATCATGGTGCTGAACTGGTCAGCATTTATGACAAAGAAAGGGACCGAGAAGTAATCTGGCAGGGAGATCCCAGCTTCTGGGGACGCCATGCCCCTGTTCTTTTTCCAAATGTAGGCAAGCATTATGGAAATCACTACCGCATTAACGGAAACGAATATGCTTCCAAGCAGCACGGCTTCGCCAGGGATACGGATTTCACATGCATTGATTCCACACCGGATTCTGTAGCTCATCAAATCCGTTCTACAGATAGCACACGCCAGGTTTATCCTTTTGATTTTGAGCTGCGTATACGCCATGTCCTGAAAGGACGCACTCTTACAATCAGCTGGAAGGTAACAAACAACAGCCAGGAGGACATGTATTTTGCCATCGGCGGCCATCCCGCTTTTCGTGTTCCGGTACTGCCGGACACAAAGAGAAGTGACTACTACCTGACCTTTGATGGACAGAACAGCCTTACATACCTTCTTCTGGACCCTGAAACCGGCACTGCCAGACCAGATGCAAAATCCACACTTACACTGGAGAACGGTGCCTGCCGGATTGATGACCATATGTTTGATCATGACGCACTGGTATTTGATAATCAGATCACCAGAGCAGGAATTGCACTGCCGGATGGAACCCCTTATCTGGAATTGCGCTGTGTAGGCTTTCCAAACTTTGGTATCTGGTCAGCCTCCAAGGATGCCCCCTTTGTATGCCTGGAGCCATGGATGGGACGCTGCGACGACTATGGATTCACAGGCCAGCTTTCCCAAAAGCCATTCATCAATCATCTGAAAATGGATGAAATGTTTGAAACCGCCTATACCATCGAAGTATTTTAAAATTTTCCCAATAAAAAGCAGTGCAGGAACAAATCTGATATTTCTCATGGAAATTGCAGTTCGTTCCTGCACTGCTTATTGCCTTTCGCAGCCGACCCAGGGGACTTACTTAATTCGGTTAAATTCTTTTTTGAATATGTTTTCTCGTATAACAGTAAGCCGCCACCATCACTGCTGTAACAGCAAAGACCAGCATCATGCCATACTGCCTGTAGCTCTTTGCGAGCAAGGTTTTTTCACCTTTAAGGCTTCTTGATAAGGCCTGCAGCACAGCATAATGCAAAACATAAATCAGCATGGAGTATTCTTTTCCTACTGTTGCCAGCGCTCTTGTAAGAAAATTTTCTTCATAAAAATTCTGCCAGCCAACAAAAATAAGAAAAATACACACTGCCAGAAAAATAGTACCCATATACTCTTCTTCTGTTCCAAGGGCATGCATGTGCTGCAGCCATTTTCGTTCTGTCAGCTCCAGCTTCCAGAAGACCGGCACACAGCATAGTAAAAACAGCACTTTCTTTTTGTCCAGGAAATTCAAAAGTGCTTCCTTCCTCTCTCCCATCCAGCATCCTATCCAGAAAAAAGGCAGCCCGCAATACAAAAAATTCCGGGCATAATAAATATGGCAGTCATCTTTTTCCCAAAAAAACAGCGAGTAGTTTCCCCGAATCAGGTTTCCTACTAATAGCAGCGGAACTGCCACATATATCAATCGCCTTATACCAAGGCGCTCCACAAGCCATGCGATCACAAGAACATACAATAGAGCCTGAAGATACCACAGATGAGGAGACAGTGGTGAAAAATTCCACAAAATAAAATCCGTGGGAGTTCTCTCCTCAAATCGTGCCAGCAATGCTTCTTTTATATTTTTCCCACTTTCCCAGGCAAGGAGTATTTTCCACAATAAATAAAATAAATTTGCGCCGATGGTAATTGTAAAAATTTTCCCAAGCTGTTTTAGTTGTCTTTTCCCGGCTGCAGTTTCCGGATAGAAAAAACCGGTAATCATAAAGAATACCGGCACTGCAAACCGGCAGAACAGCAGAACATCCACCCCATTTTGAATTTCCATAGGTTTGTGAATTTCCACCACTGCAATAGCAGCCAGACATTTTAAAATATCAATACACGTCCAACGTCTTTTTTTCATTTTCTCATAACTCCAGACAGACCATTTTAACATGATCCGGCAGGTGTCACATTCTCCCCTCTATGCGGCAGAAAGTCAGCTGCTTAGAGCGTGTTTGAAAAAGGCTCTAAGCAACTGACTCCCATATCATAACATGTCTGCGTAAGCAGATTTATCTCTTTACTATAAACATTCGGAATCCGCTGAATTAAAATGTAAATTTGTCTGCGAAGTAAGCATCCAGCTCATCAATCTTAATACGAACCTGCTCCATGGAGTCACGGTCACGTACAGTAACCATTCCATCTGTCTCGGAATCAAAGTCATAGGTTACACAGAACGGAGTACCAATCTCGTCCTGTCTTCTGTAACGTTTACCGATGTTTCCGCGGTCATCAAACTCACAGTTATATTTCTTAGATAACTGAGCGTAAATTTTCTCAGCACCCTCATTCAGCTTCTTGGAAAGCGGAAGTACACCGATTTTAACAGGAGCAAGTGCCGGGTGGAAATGAAGAACTGTACGAACATCATTCTTCTCTGCATCCAGAACTTCCTCATCATATGCACTGCAAAGGAATGCCAGAACCACACGGTCTGCTCCAAGTGACGGCTCGATTACATATGGAATATATTTCTGCTTCTTCTCATCATCGAAATAAGTAAGATCCTGTCCGGATACATTCTGATGCTGAGTCAGGTCATAATCTGTTCTGTCTGCAATTCCCCAAAGCTCGCCCCATCCAAATGGGAAAAG
>CAKRKL010000140.1 GCA_934358405.1 uncultured Blautia sp. | reverse complement strand
TCCTTCTGGTTTTCCATGGCGCCGGAATGAAGCGCATTGGAATTGTTAAATACAATATCTCCTTCCTTCAGGTGATAGGTCAGATTATTCACCTTATAACACATGGAGCCCTTTTGTACATAAGTGATTTCGATTTCCGGGTGCCAGTGCCACATAAAAGCACCGGACTCATATTCGGAAAGCCTCTGATAGCTTACAAGAAATGGGAAATGTTCGCTTCCGTGCTGCTTTAGTTCTTTTTGAAACTGGTTGGTTATGATCTGTGCCATAGTATGTACCGCCTTTTTTGAAAACCTTCTGCATTGCAGAATGGGAATATATCTTTATCCGAGCTTTTTCCTGGGGTTCGCATAAATTTACCTGTAATTCCTGTGTATTATACACTATAAAACTGTAAAAACGCAATATATTACTAATTATTTCCTATACTGCGCAAATTATTTAAGGTATTCTCCTGTCAATAAGCTATAATAGAAACAAACAATGCTTTCTATAGCATGTATGAACTTAAAATTACAAATAAAAGGGAGAATCAAATTATGAATTTACCAGAAAAAGCAAGCTTTGAGAAAATTTACGGAGAAACCGAAAGCTGTACTGCGCGTTTCCAGGCTCTTGCAGAGAATTTTGCAAAGACCTACAAGCATGACCATGCAGATTTCTTCACCTCTCCGGGAAGAACTGAGATCATCGGAAACCATGTAGACCACAATGGAGGAAAGGTAATTGCAGGAAGCATTAACCTTGACACCATCGGTGCAGCAGCACCAAACGGCACCAATGTGATCCACATCACCAGCGAAGGCTACAGAGATGAAATCGTAGTAGACCTTGACAAGCTCAGCAAAGAGAATTATGCTAAGGGAACGGTTGCCCTTCTTGCAGGAATGATGGAGGGCGCTAAGAAAAACGGCTTCAAAACCGCCGGATTTGATGCGTATGTAAGCACTAACGTAATCGCAGCAGCAGGTGTAAGCTCCTCTGCATCCTTTGAGATGCTGATCATGGTTATCATTGACTATTTCTTCAATGACAGCAAGATGACCTATACCGACTATGCAAAGATCGGTCAGTATGCGGAAAATGTTTACTGGGACAAGGCATCCGGAATGATGGATCAGATGGCCTGTGCAGTTGGCGGTCCTGTTCTGTTTGATTTTGCAGACAGAAACGACCTGAAGTACAGCAAGCTTGATTTCTCCTTCGGTAAATTCGGTCATAAGCTGGTAATTGTTAATACAGGTAAAGGTCATGCAGATCTTAGCCAGGAGTATTCTGAGATTCCGGGAGAGATGAAAGAGGCAGCTAAGGTGCTTGGAGCAGAGCTTCTTCATGAAACTACTCTTGAGAACCTTCTTGCACATGTAAATGAGATCAAAGATGACAGAGCAATCCTCCGTGCGATCCATTTCTTTGAAGAAACCTCCCGCGTGGAAAAAGCTGCAGCTGCTATTGGCGAAGAGAATTACGACGAATTCTTAAAGCTGATGGATGCCTCCGGAAATTCTTCCTGGGAGCTGCTTCAGAACTGCTACTGTATCAAGGACTGCCACGAGCAGAAGATTCCTCTTGTTCTTGCACTTACCCAGCTGTTCCTCAATAAGATCGGCGGCGGTATCTGCAGAGTTCACGGCGGTGGATTTGCAGGAGTTATCGCGGCAGTTGTTCCGGAGAAGAAAATGAACAGCTATGTAGAATACATTGCCCAGTACGTAGGCAGGGAGAATGTATATCCAATGGATATCCGTGCCGTAGGTGCTGCTCATATTGACTGATCCATTCTGTCATCCCAAAGCCCGCAGCTCCCTTTTTAAGGGAGCGTGGGCTTTTTATGAAAAAATGAAGAGGTGCAGATAAATGAAAAAACGAAAGCTTCTTATGGAAATTGCCATTGGCTGTGTGTGCCTGGTCCTGCTTTGCATATTTCTTGCTTATGCCAGAAACCGGAGTACCGATGAGAATCAGACTGGCTATGCAGACCTTGGCAATGTGAAAACCAATGCCTTAGATACTCTTGTGGTAAGCCCTTACGATGATTATATTGCCTATATAGATTTTACAGACACCACGGATTATACCCTTCATTTTTATAACATTGCTTCTGGGGAGATCGCGGCAGATTTTCCGGCAGCTTCCGGCTGTACAAAGGAGAACGGCTGCAATTCCAGGATCGTTTTTTTCGCTAAGCATCGCTGCGCCATTGCGGGGAAAACGGGACTTCAGGTCATCAATACAAAAAACATGAAGGTGCTCTGGCAGGGAGCCTACGGAACAGCCGTAAGCGCCAGTACAGATGGCTCCATCATAAGCGTATTTGATCCCGGGAAGGGCACCCTGACCTTCTATACGGCAGAGGGGCGGATGCTCTCAGAGCGCACCTGGGAAAATGGTCCTGCAATATACTGGGGAATGAGCGGGGACGGCAGATATGCAGCTGTGACGGAAGAAGCTGATGAGGAAGATGGCAGTCAGAACAATTTTTATATTCTGAACACGCATACCGGAAGTACTCTGAAATTTTTTAATGATGAAAGGTATGCAGGCTGTGCCCTTGATAAAAGCTCCTGGCTGAATAGCAGGCTGTTTTTTACATATGGGGATGGACTTTATGGATATGTGGACATGGATAACAACCAGGTTCACAAAACAGTAAGTACGCTAAAGAGTAACATCTGCTACGGAGATTTAAGGCGGGAGCTGCTTTATTTTTGGGATGAGGATCAGTTACATTGTGCCTCTATGGAAACTGGTGAGATTGTAAAAACCTATAATGCCTCAGGCACGATTGTCAGTGCAGCATATATAAAACAGAAGAAAAAAACCTGCTTTGCAGTTTGTGATACAAAGGGAACCCTGGAATATGTGGACTATACAAAGGATCCAAGCCTTGTAGAAAGCCTTACAGGCAATGGACAGGAATGCTCGGATATTTCCGTAGGGAAAACCTGCATAGCCACCTATTCCTGTAATGATCTGGGCTTCCACATTTATAAAAGCTTTTTTTAAACACATTCCGGGAGGTGATATTTATCGAACGACTGATTTTTCATGTAGACGTAAACAGCGCTTTTCTTTCCTGGGAGGCTGCAAAAAGAGTGAAGGAGGGTCTTCCTGATCTTCGAAAGATACCATCTGTTGTAGGCGGAGATCCCAAAAAGCGTACCGGAATCGTAGTTGCCAAATCTATTCCTGCCAAAAAATACGGCATCCAGACCGGAGAGCCTATGGCTATGGCGATGCGAAAATGTCCCAATTTGGTAGTGGTTCCAAGCGATTTTTCTCTTTATACCCGAAATTCCCAGGCATTTAAGGCAATCTGCAAGGACTATGCCCCTGTTATGGAATCCTTTTCCATTGACGAGGTATTTCTGGATATGACCGGAACCTCCCTGATTTATCCGGATCCCATTGAAACTGCCCACCAGATCAAGGACAAAATTTATACAGAGCTTGGCTTTACTGTGAATGTGGGAATTTCCACCAATAAGCTGCTGGCAAAAATGGCCTCGGATTTTGAGAAGCCGGACAAGGTTCACACTCTTTTTCCAGAGGAAATTCCGGTGAAAATGTGGCCCCTTCCCATAAGAGATCTTCTTTTTCTTGGTAAGGCTTCCGAGAAAAAGCTTCAGGATTTCGGAATCCGTACAATCGGAGAGCTTGCCAGCGAAAGGGAATCCGTTATCCAGGCTCTGCTTGGGGAAAAGACAGGACACCAGCTCTATCAGTATGCCAGAGGAATTGATAACTCTCCGGTTCTTGCCCAGGCTGAGGAAAGCAAAGGCTTCAGTATTGAGAAAACCTTTAATGACGATATTGTTTCCATGGAGCAGGTGCTGCCCATTCTTCTGGAGCAGTGTGACATTGTAGCTACCAGAATGCGGCGAAAGGGCAAAAAATGCACCTGCATTTCCGTAACCCTGCGCACCCTGGATTTCAAAAATCGTTCCCATCAGACCAGTCTTTCCCGGGCAACGGATGTGACAGACGAAATCTACGAAAATGCCAGAAAGCTGTTTACGGAATTCTGGAGGGGACAGCCCCTGCGTCTGATCGGAGTTTCCCTTACCGGACTTACAGAGGAGAGCTTTGAACAGCTGTCCCTGTTTGAAGATACCAGAAAAAGAGAGCAGCGCCAGAAGCTGGATGCTACTTTGGATGCCATCCGTATGAAGTTCGGCAATGACAAAATCACCAGGGCAAGCATTATGAACAGTAATGCCGGTATGGGACGAAAAGCAAAGGCACAGATGGAACAGGAAGCAAAAAAAGAACATAAATGAGAAAAGCTACAAAAAACAGCACTCAACTAAGGGTTGCTGTTTTTTTTGTGTACAAGAGTCGAATTGCAAAAAACTATTGACAGACATGCATTTCTAGTGTACTATGTAGCTATGACAGTAATACAGAAGGAGGGAACTATGGAATATAACACGGCATTGCCAATTTATCTCCAGGCAGCCAATTCGATCAAGCGAGACATTGTAACAGGCAAGCTGGCTCCGGGTGCGAAGCTCCCGTCCGTGCGCGACCTGGCGGTGGAATACACCATCAACCCAAATACTGTCAGCCGCGTATACAAGGAGCTTGAAGGGGAAGGCGTCTGCTTCACCAG
>CAKRKL010000139.1 GCA_934358405.1 uncultured Blautia sp. | reverse complement strand
CCGATGTGGCTCAATTGGCAGAGCAGCTGATTTGTAATCAGCAGGTTATCGGTTCGAGTCCGATCATCGGCTTTTGTTTCAAAAGAATATATCGCGGGATGGAGCAGTCTGGAAGCTCGTCGGGCTCATAACCCGAAGGTCATAGGTTCAAATCCTATTCCCGCTACTTATGCCCAGATAGCTCAGTTGGTAGAGCAGAGGACTGAAAATCCTCGTGTCGCTGGTTCGATTCCGGCTCTGGGCATTTTAAATGCCAAAATGCCATCAGATAAAGCACTAATTTAATAATATGGAGCATTAGCTCAGTTGGTAGAGCACTTGACTTTTAATCAAGTTGTCCGGGGTTCGAATCCCCGATGCTTCACTTCACGAAATGCCGGAAATCCTTTACTTTCAAGGGTTTCCGGTCTTTTTTTATTTTAAAACAAATCAGAAAGTAACCGCAAATAACCGTGAATAAATGTCACATTTGCGTCCCATCACATCAACATGTCCCAAAAGTGTCCCAGAATTTTTAGAAATTAAGAGCCGCCTCCACTGCTGTCGCTGCGTCCTCTTTCTCCAGAATGATGTGGTTGTACACTTCAATAACCATCTTTTCCGTATCTCCCATAAGGGCTGCAATTCTCTTGATACTGATAGTTGGAATCTGGTAGCAGAGGTTGGTACAATAGTTGTGCCGGAATACATGAGGGGTAAGTCCATCCTGATCGGCACCAGCAGCCAGCAGCCCCTTATAGATTCTGACCCACATCTTCCGGAAAGAAGACTTGGTTATGTATTCGGAACCTTTGGTAACAAATAACTGAGAAGTCCTAAGTTCCTGGCAATAGACTGACAGGAATGAAAAAACATTGGATGGAATAGGGACAACACGCTCCACCTGGTTCTTAGTGCTCTTCAGATACGGATCATTGCCATTGAACGCCAGGGACTTGTTTACATTTAAGGTTTTTGCCTTCAGGTTGAAATCAAACCTGGTTAAAGCCAGAGCTTCTCCACGCCGGAGTCCACATCCGTAAATCAGATAGAGAAATGCTTTATCCATATCTGCCAGATCAGCAGTAAACACAGCTTTTTTCTCTGATTCACAAAGAGCCCGCTTCTCTGTTCTGATTTTTTTGATTACGATATCACGGAATAGCTCATCAGGAGCTGATGCCGGCAGCAGTTTATCAGCAACAGCCGCATTCACAACCTGCTTCAGAGTGAGCAGGATTTGTTCTTGTGTTCGGTTCTTTCCGTTCGCGTTGTTAATCACAAGCAGAACATGAAGCTTGGTAATGTCGCTGAGCTTAATCTTGTCAAGAACATCCAAATGTTTCTCAATAATGTTTAGATACATGGTTCTTGTATTCAGCTCCGTACCAGCCTTATAAACAGATAGCCATTTTCTGGCATATTCCTGGATACAGATATCTGATTGTCTTACATATTTTCTTTCCTGGACTTTCTGCTCCATCTCTTTAACCATGTTTTCCAGGTCTCTACTGGATTTTTTGGACCGCAGAGAAATCCGTTTCTTTCTTCCATCTTCGGTATAAGTTCCATCCCAGACACGAGCCTGGAAGTAACCATCCTTCCCTCTCTTGTACTTAGCTGTAGCCATAGTATCCTCCTTACAGACCATCACGGTGTTCTCACCGAAATGGCTCAAAATTAAAAATTGCGCCGGCGCAACCGGCAAAATGGGTACAAAAAATACAGCCACACAAATGTTCCTGCTTGTGCGCTGCCTCCGAAGATGATACAATATCGTTGTCAAAGATTGGTATCTCTTCGGAGATTCCCTGCCGCTCTGGTGCTGGTAACACCGGGGCGGTTTTTTTATTATTTAATTGTAATTTCCTGTATCTGGCAAGGAGAATCACCCATATATCCGTCATATGCATATATGGTAATAGGATTCTCTGTATCTTTCAGCATGAATCCATATCCCACTTCAATAGATGTATCTTTAAGAACAGTCTTATAAGTGTTATCGCATGCAGTGTTTCCATTACCCATGTACCAGTCTAATTCAATTCCATTCTGGTAGGCCCTGATATCGTAGAAAGAAGTTACAGAACTGGGAGAATCTGTCTTGTTTGTAAAATTAAATTTCACAATTCCTAATGTGTCAGAGGAACCTTCATAAGGCATTGACTCATAACCGGAAAAATCGAGGCTTGAGGAATCGGAAGATAAAGATATTTTATCAACTTTCTTTTGATCAGAAGTTTCTACATTTGCACTTTCAGTATAATCCCCGTTCATGGAAGACATGAAGGAATCCCAGTCAGACTTGTTTTCCTCATAATTCTGTATTGTCTCAGATCCACTTGAAGAATCTGTGATTTTAATAGTGTAGTCAACATCTTTTTCGGCAACACCGTTTAACTGCTGATATGTTGGAGCTACGAATAATGGAAGGAAACCAATAAAGAATTCTGATGAAGATAAATTGACAGTAGAAAGCGTAATATTGAATTCCGTCATATCATCATTATAGGTAATATCCTCAACATTAGGATAATTGGTATCATCATCCAGAATTTCTTTTATGTTATTGTCAAAATCGGATTTAATAGATTCTTTCCATTTTTCCTGCTGATCAGCATCAAGGGTATATGTAGTAGATCCGTCTGGATTAACATCTATACCCTTTGCGTCCGGCACTTCCTCATCACCTGTTTCATTTCCATAATACGGTACAGTAACAGTAATATCCTCTGCAAATACAGACACTGCAGGAGTGATGGCGAGTGTGGCTGATAATAATACAGCAAATACTTTCTTTCTCATGTAAAGTCCCCCCCTTAAAATTTATTATTAAAACGCCGAAGCGAATTAATCATAGAATAAATAATGAATTTTTGTAAACAATAATCCCATGAAGATGTTACTAACACAAATCATGTACGAGAAAAATGTATCTGTACGGCAGCTGTCGAACATGACCGGGATCCCGAAATCCACGATCAACAATATTATGATTGAGAAGTATTCACCAACGCTGGACAATTTAGAAAGGATTGCCAAGGCTCTAAAGGTCGGGATGGTAGATCTGTTTGATTCACCGTACAAATAAGCGTCCAGTACACTGGACGATTATGTTGCCAAGCAAAATTAATCCCTCTGTTTATCGTATAATAAGTATAAAAGATAATGTTGAACGAACAAATGTTTGTGAAATATATTGCACTTCAAATATAAATGGTGTATATTAAAGGCAAACAAACGTTCGAACAAACGAGAACGGAGGGGTTATACATATGAACACAGAAGAAAAAAGGGAAAAGATACGTGAGCTTATAGGAAAAATAGAAGATGATGAACTTTTATCATTTATCTACAAACTCATTAAAAGGTTGATGGACTGAGGAAATCCTTAGTCCTTTTCTTTTGCGATTTTTTCCGCAATTTTCTCCAGCAACTCCCACTCAGATTCGTCCAAGTTAGCCAGAGCGAAGATAAGACGTTCCTTGAAGGAATTCTTTTCACCCTTGAACAGATCTGCCGTAAGCTTGGCAATCTCATCGTGACGATCAAGGGGCTGATCTGGGTCTCCTTCTCCCTTTAACAACCAATCCTTTCGGATATGATATTTCTCACATATATCATCAATCAATAGTTCACTAGGGTTTCCGGTTCTTACCAATTTAGAAATATATTGTTGAGAAACATTTAAGGATTCCCCAAAAGCGGTTTTAGTTTTTCCAGAACGCTCTAATACAAATCCAATTCTGTCATTGATGGTTTTCATGCTGTCCTCCTTTCTTTAAAACCAAGTATACATCGTGTTAAAACAGAAGTCAATATAAAAATACAACTAAGTTGTGGAAAAATGGTTGACAACACAACACAATGGTGATATAGTACAACTAAGGCGTAAGGAAATACAACGAGAAAAGAGAGGTGAACATTATGTCAGAAAAAGAGAAAAAAATCTTGAAACGCCTTTCAGAAATTGTTCCTAATCTTCCAGATTCTAAAAAAGAAAGACTCCTGGGAGTAGCCGAAGGAATGAACATCATGAAAGAAAGCATGGAAACCCAGAAGGCCGGATAATAGGAAGGGAGATGAGAAAAGATGTTCGACAGAATAGAAAATATTTTCATTGACTATGAAAATGGGATTTTCCTGGTTAATGGCAAAAAGCCGGAATGCCTAGTGAGGATATCAATAAAAGAAGCGGATGGATGGAATATATCCAAGCTCATGAATTATGAAAAAGTTGAAAATCCTACAGAGATGCCGGTTATTACAGATGTCGTTATTGATGCGACAAAGATTACAGAAGCGGAGATCTTAGAAAAATTTAGAAAAATAGTACATACAGAGATTTACTGTGCCACACAGACGCAGAATAAAAATAGTTCGGCACCTGTGTGGGATGAACATTAGCTTAGTAATAATATTTGCAAGCAGCTATGTGGTTATCAGAATCTTTTATATAGTCTTGTTCTTTTAATAAGAACATATCTCCATCCGGAGCTTTTACAAAAGAACCAGTCGTGATAGCGTTAGCTGCATCCAAAGCAAACATTATGAAATTACCATGTTCATCAGAACCTGGAGTTCCTTCATAAGCACCATAAGGAATGAAGTTCTCAAGCAACACGTATTTCATGCGAATATCTCCTTTCTACGTACTCGGTTCTGGCGGGAACCTG
>CAKRKL010000138.1 GCA_934358405.1 uncultured Blautia sp. | reverse complement strand
GCAAAAGGAGTGGGCTCACGCCCACTCCTCTGTCAACAAGTTCTGATTTTCTTCATTCTAACACCTTTATATCCAAAATGCAAGGGCTTTTTCATTTTACCTGAAAACTCTGCATGGCTTTCTGGATTATCCAGGTCAGGCGGATATTCACAATTGAAGCAGTTATTCGGTTAAATTCTGGGTTTGGTACCCTTGGTATCACGTTTTGCAAGCTTTACTTTATTTAATGAATAAGGCTTCTCATGATAGGTGATGATGCATTCCTGGTGAGGCTCGATCAGATAAGCATGCTCAAGCGCATCACCGTCAGCCAGCTTCATTCCCCTTACTCCTACAGAAGTCTTTTTCATTGCTGATACATCATTTTTGGGAATACGCAGGAAGTAACCACCCTGGCTCTGGAATACGATCTGCTCCATTTCATCTGCCAAACCTACAAAAATCAGAGTATCCTCTTCCACAAGCTTAGTAGAAGCAATGGTTCTCTTGGAAACATCAAATTCGCTTCCTGCCACAAGCTTGCACATAGAAGTCTTTGTAACAAACAGCAGCGTTGAAAGCTTCACCTGTCCCACAGGTGCCACATATAAAATCTGTTCCTGACTGCTGTCATAATTGCTCAGATTATCAACCGGAGTTCCCTTATCGCGGAAACGGACCAGCGGAATATCTGCAACCTTAATAGAATGCATTCGTCCCATATCTGTAAAAATACAGATTTTATCCGTATTCATACAGGTGAATACAAACTTATTCTCTGCATGTGCAGCCTCTTTATTGCGCTCATAAGCATTCTTATCAATAATCCGCATATAACCGAAACGATCCATGAGGAAGCAGACCTCTGTCTCTTCCATTTTCTTCTCTTCGTATACAGCTTCCTCGGCATTTTCTATAACCGTGCGTCTCTTGGTACTGTATTCCTTTTTAATTCCGTCCAATTCTTCAATAATCACATTGCACATGGAATCGTAATTATTCAGAATATCTTCATAAGAAGCAATATTTTTCATAGTCTGGTCATACTCCTGCTGAAGGGCTTCAATTTCCAGCCCGATCAGACGGTACAGACGCATCTCCAGAATAGCAGCTGCCTGATTCTCTGTAAACTTCAGATTCTTTGCAGCCTTCTCGCTTGCCTTGGATTTGAATGTGATTCCCTGTGTTACACCTTCCACCAGACATTTTTTCACCTGCTCCTTACTTTTGCTTCCGCGAAGGATTTCAATGATCAGATCAATCACATCGCAGGCCTTGATAAGACCTTCCTGAATTTCCTTTTTCTCCAGTTCCTTGCCAAGAAGGGTTTTATACTTGCGGGTAGTCACTTCAAATACAAAATCCACATGATGCTCAATAACCTGCTTCAGGCTTAAGGTCTCCGGTCGTCCGTTAGCAACAGCCAGCATGTTTACCCCAAAGGTATCCTCAAGTCTTGTTTTCTTATAGAGCATATTTGTAAGATTCTCTACATCAGCATCTCTTTTCAGTTCCAGTACAATACGGATTCCCTCTTTGGAAGACTGATTGGAGATATCCACAATATCTGTGGTTTTCTTTGTTTCCACAAGAGCCGCCACATCATTTAAGAATTTCCCGATATTGGCTCCGATCATGGTGTAAGGGATCTCTGTGATCACAAGCTGCTGACGCCCGCCCTTTAATTTCTCTACTTCTACTTTTCCCCGAAGGCGAAGCTTACCTGCACCGGTCTCATAAATATTCAGAAGGTCATCCTTATTTACAACAAGACCGCCAGTAGGAAAATCCGGTCCTTTCAGATAGCGCATCAGGCCTTTCACACTGATATCGTTGTTTTTGATATAAGCCTTCACTGCATCCACAACCTCTCCCAGATTGTGAGGAGGAATGCTGGTTGCCATTCCGACTGCAATGCCATCTGCTCCGTTTACAAGAAGATTGGGTACTTTTACAGGAAGAACCACAGGCTCTTTCTCTGTCTCATCAAAGTTTGGCATAAAGTCCACAACATTTTTATCCAGATCAGCAAGAAAGACCTCCTGAGTCAGCTTCTCCAGTCTGGCTTCTGTATATCGCATAGCAGCGGCACCGTCGCCTTCAATAGAGCCAAAATTTCCGTGTCCGTCTACCAGAGTCCTGCCTTTTTTGAACTCCTGTGCCATCACTACCAGAGCTTCGTAAATGGAGCTGTCACCGTGCGGGTGATATTTACCCATGGTATCGCCCACAATACGGGCGCATTTACGATAGGGGCGGTCCCAGCGGATTCCAAGCTCATACATATCATACAAAGTTCTTCGCTGTACAGGCTTAAGACCGTCCCGTACATCCGGAAGTGCCCTGGAAATGATAACGCTCATAGCATAATCAATATAGGATTTTTGCATCACATCTGCATAATCAGTGGCAATTACATTTTCCTGTTTTGTTTCCATCGCTTATTGTTCCTCTCTATATATCCAGCTCTGCGTCTGTTGCATGCTCATAAATAAACGCTTTTCGCGGAGGCACATCGCTTCCCATAAGAATCTCTGTCACGCTGGAAGCCATACGCGCATCTTCTATCTCCACGCGCTTCATCCTTCTTGTCTTAGGATTCAGGGTCGTTTCCCAAAGCTGCTGGGCATCCATTTCTCCAAGACCCTTGTATCTTTGAAGGGTAAAGCTTCCCGGTTTATGACTGCGGCGGTATTTTTCCAGTGCCTTATCGTCATACAGGTATTCCTCTGCTCCTTTTTTGGGCATTACCTTGTAAAGAGGCGGCATGGCAATATAAACATGTCCTTCATAAATCAGCTGCGGCATAAAACGATAGAAAAGTGTCAGCAAAAGCGTGGAAATATGAGCGCCATCCACGTCTGCATCTGCCATGATCACAATTTTATCATAGCGAAGCTTTGTAATGTCAAAATCGTTTCCATAGCCCTCTGAAAATCCACATCCAAATGCATTGATCATGGTTTTAATTTCTGCATTTGCCAGAACCTTATCAATTGTAGCCTTTTCAACATTCAATATTTTTCCTCTGATGGGAAGGATCGCCTGATAATTACGATCCCTGGCAGTTTTTGCGGAGCCCCCTGCTGAATCTCCCTCTACAATAAAAATCTCGCAAAGAGAGGGATCCTTTTTCTCACAATTGGCCAGCTTGCCATTAGAATCAAAGGAATATTTCTGCTTGGTAAGAAGATTGGTCTTTGCCCGCTCTTCTGTTTTGCGGATCTTGGCTGCTTTCTCCGCACAGGATAAAACAGTCTTAAGCGTTTCCAGATTACGGTCAAAATAAAGCACCAGCTGCTCGGACATTACCTTTCCTGTTGCACGGGCAGCATCCTGGTTATCAAGTTTCGTCTTGGTCTGTCCCTCAAAGCGTGGCTCCGGATGCTTAATGGAAACCACAGCCGTCATTCCGTTACGGATGTCTGCACCTGTAAAATTAGCATCCTTTTCTTTCAGAACACCGATTTCTCGTGCATAGCTGTTCATAACAGTGGTAAAGGTTGTTTTAAATCCGGTAAGGTGGGTGCCTCCCTCTGCATTGTAAATATTGTTGCAAAAGCCCAGTACATTCTCACGAAATTCATTGGTGTACTGAAAAGCTGCCTCCACCTGAATTCCATCTGCTTCTCCCTTCAGATATACAGGCTCATGAAGTGCCTCTGAGTTATGATTCAGATCCTTAATATACCCCACGATTCCATCCGGCTCATGATAGATAATATCTTCTGGTTTATCTCCCCGAAGATCCCTGAAATGAATGGTCAGTTCAGGATTCAGATAAGCAGTCTCATGAAGACGGCTTTTTACCTCTGTGGCAGAAAATCTTGTTTTCTCAAAAATCTCCGGATCCGGAAGGAAATTAACACAGGTTCCGGTCTGCCTGGTTCTGGAAAGCTTAGGAAGAAGCCCCTCCTCCAGTTCAATAACAGGAATACCTCTTTCATAATGGTCATGATGTACATAACCGTCACGGCTGATTTTTATATCAAGATAAGTTGACAAAGCATTTACGACAGAGGAACCAACGCCATGAAGTCCACCGCTTGTTTTGTATGCAGAATTATCAAACTTACCGCCTGCGTGAAGCGTAGTAAATACAAGGCGTTCTGCTGATACGCCCTTTTCATGCATATCCACAGGAATTCCTCGTCCATCATCCTTTACTGTACAGGAACCGTCCTTCTCAAGAGTCACTTCTATATTGGAGCAATAACCGGCCAGATGTTCATCTACTGCATTATCCACGATTTCATAGATCAGGTGGTTCAATCCCTTCCGGGATACACTTCCAATATACATTCCCGGACGTTTGCGAACAGCCTCCAGCCCTTCCAGGACAGAAATACTACCTGCGTCATAAGTGTCTTTTTTTGCCATGGTATTATTTCCTTTCTTAAAATTATGGTTATGAAAAGCGGACAAAACTGTCCGCTTCCTCTGGTCTTATCTTATGTTCAAACATTCGTTCTATATAATACCCCACTTTATGGTAATTTTGCAAGCAGAATTTTTCATGGTACTTCATCACTCACTTATGAAAATTCAGATGGCAATGTGCTTTTTAAAAAAAATATAAATTTTTCAAAAAAAGTACTTGCATTATTCTAAAAGATAGGCTATACTATGCAAGTCGGTTGACACGGCCAGTTGGTCAAGGGGTTAAGACGTCGCCCTCTCACGGCGAAAACACGAGTTCGATTCTCGTACTGGCTGCTTTA
>CAKRKL010000137.1 GCA_934358405.1 uncultured Blautia sp. | reverse complement strand
GCTACAGAGAATACCATCTTAGGAGATACGTCCATGTAATCAAACATCTGACGCTCATACTCCTGAGTCTCTTCACGATAACGACCGGAAACGTTCTTACGAACGAAATGTCCTTCTGCGTCAAGTGCCTCATTCGCCTGTGCTACATGGTAATTATCCTCTTCATCTGCGGTCATGTAAACAACTTCGTCAGTTACACGCGGATTCATAGGATCCGTTTTATCAATCTTACGGTAAGGTGCCTCAACAAATCCGTACTGATTCAGCTTTGCATAAGATGCAAGGGAGTTGATCAGACCGATGTTCGGTCCCTCAGGAGTCTCAATCGGGCACATTCTTCCGTAATGGGAATAATGAACGTCTCGAACCTCGAATCCGGCTCTGTCTCGTGACAGACCACCAGGTCCCAGGGCAGAAAGACGTCTCTTATGGGTCAGCTCACCAAGTGGGTTGTTCTGATCCATGAACTGTGACAGCTGGGAAGAACCAAAGAATTCTTTTACAGCAGCTGTAACAGGTTTGATATTGATCAGGGATTGCGGGGAAATACTCTCCACATCCTGTGTTGTCATTCTCTCACGAACCACACGCTCAAGTCTGGAAAGACCGATACGATACTGGTTCTGAAGCAGCTCACCTACCGCACGGATACGACGATTTCCTAAGTGGTCAATATCATCATCATTTCCGATTCCATATTCCAGATGCATATTATAGTTAATAGAAGCAAAAATATCCTCTCTTGTAATATGCTTCGGAATCAGGTCATGGATATCTCTGCGGATAGCAGCAATTCTGTCCTCAAGTGTGTCATTTTCTTCCAGAATTTTTTCCAGTACAGGGTAGTATACTAACTCTGTAACACCAAGCTCTTCCAGATTCTCAATTTCCGGCAGATAATGATGCATATCTACCATTAAGTTGGAAAGGACTTTAATTCTGCGGTCTTCTTCACCCTGGATCCATACGAATGGAACTGCAGCGTTCTGAATGGCATCAGCCAGTTCTCTGGTTACGATCTGTCCGGCCTCTGCAAGGATCTCACCTGTAGAGCCTTCAACCACATCATCAGCCAGCTTCTGACCAACAATTCTTTTATTAAAATGAAGCTTTTTATTAAATTTATAACGTCCGACCTTGGCAAGATCATATCTTCTCGGATCAAAGAACATCGCATTGATCAGGCTCTCTGCGCTCTCAACTGCAAGCGGCTCGCCTGGGCGGATTTTCTTATACAGTTCCAGAAGACCTTCTTCATAATTAGTAGAAGTATCTTTTGTAAAACTTGCAAGGATCTTCGGTTCTTCACCAAACAGATCGATGATCTCTGCATTGGAACCAACACCAAGTGCACGGATCAGTACTGTGATCGGAACCTTACGGGTTCTGTCCACACGTACATAGAATACATCATTGGAGTCAGTCTCATATTCCAGCCATGCTCCTCTGTTAGGAATTACTGTACAGGAAAACAGTCTTTTACCGATTTTATCGTGTGCAATGGCATAATAGATTCCAGGGGAACGTACTAACTGGCTGACAATAACACGCTCAGCACCGTTAATGACGAAAGTTCCTGTCGCAGTCATAATCGGCAGGTCTCCCATGAAAATCTCGTGTTCGTTGATCTCATCTGTTTCCTTGTTAATCAGTCTCACTCGAACCTTCAAAGGTGCGGCATAAGTTACGTCACGTTCTTTACACTGCTCGATGGTGTATTTAGCCTCTTTTTCATCAAATGTGAAGCCGATGAATTCAAGACTGAGCTTTCCGCCGTAGTCTGCGATTGGAGAAATATCGTCGAATACTTCATTCAATCCTTCGTCGAGAAACCACTGGTAAGAATCCTTCTGGACCTCGATCAAATTCGGCATTTCCAGGACTTCTTTTTGTCTCTGGTAGCTCATTCGCATGCTTTTTCCAGTTTTTACAGAACGAATTCTGTTTTTTTCCATTGACGTTTCACCCCTGTTTTATTTTATTTATTACAACATCAGCCTGCTCTGCTACATAAGCATAGTAGGCATATCTTGCCATAATATAGCATTCTTCACTATAGCACAACAAAAAAAGCCTGTCAAGCACTTTTTCTGATGTTTTTTAATTTATGTTGATATCAGAAATTTCAAAGTCTTTTCTCAGCAATATCTTTATGAGCAATTACAACACACATTATTTCACCTTCTGCGTTGTATAAGAAATGTTTCCATATTTATCTGCCAGGGCGAAACGAAGCACTGTTCCTTTTTTCTGTTTCTTAATTGAAATACTGTATTTCTTATCAGAATTTATATTTCCCTGTCCGATTTTTTTATTTCCGTTTTTGGTCACTGCATATATGGTAAGCATTCTGGCTCCCGCTGCTGTTCCGGTAATCTTTTTCGTGTTTTTGGTAACCTTGGAGGATACCGGAAGCTTCATCGAAACAGCACCTTTGCTCTTCTTCGCATAAATTGCATAGGAGCTTCCGTTTTTTTCCAGTTTGTTTTTCTGGTTGCCTTTAATTTCAGATTGAATTATCTGCAGGCCACACTTATCATTACCTGTAATGGAATTCCCATAAAGCGATTTTACCTGGCTGTAAAGTATTTGTATTCCATAGCGTTTTCCAGAAGTTACCTTGTTGGATTTTACATCAGTATCGCCAACATCCTTCAGATATATTCCATCAAATCTGCACCCGGATATCTTATTGGATGTTACCTGACATTTCTTGCTGTCCTTAATTGCAATTCCACTCTTATTTCCGGATTTAATATTATTCTTACTGATTATAGTCCCTGTACTTTTGGTAGTGATATAAATTCCGTCTGCGCTGATACTACTGAGCTTGTTTCCTGTAATCTTATTGTTCACCGAAGGAACCTTCTGGCTCTTTCCTCCATTATAGGTGCGAATTCCTGTATTCGTGCAAGCCGATATTTCATTATTACTAACTGTATTCTTTGAAGACGCATTCAGATAAATTCCATCACCTTTGATATTTTTAATTGTATTCGCAGTAATTATATTATTCTGTGCAGAAATCTTCAGACTCTTGCCGCCATTATAAGTATATATTCCTGCAAGCTTACTGCCATATACCTTATTTCCGGTAACATTGTTCCCGGAAGATGCATTCAGATAAATCCCAGCATTAGAAAAATGGGCTGCCGGCTGCAAAGTTACCTCATTATTTTTAATGCTGCTGCCATCAACCAGGTACAGTTTAATTCCATAACCAGTTCCTGAAATAATGTTTTCTGATACATTAACACTTGTTTCTTTATATATATCAGCTGGAATTCCCTTTGAAGTTGCGCTGTCTCCTGCTCGTATACAAGTCCCCTGTACCTGCACACCATATCCATACCAGCTTTTTCCATTAATTACATTCGTATTAGAAACAGAAATGCTGTTCCTTCGCACAAAAATATCAGCTGCGTAATGATTACCGGAAGTGCCCGCCGATCCATCAGGTGCAAGATGTGTATTAGGTGAATACATATTACATACAAGCACTCCACCGCCTACATTTTCCATTATGTTATCCTCTACCACAGAATCAACATAATTCAAGCACCAAACTGCTCTTTTACGAATATTACGAAAGATATTATTGCGAATCTGGACATTCCGATATGGACGGTCATAAACCATACTGTGGCTTCCAACTCCTGCAAAAACGTCCTCGAAAGTATTATTTTCAATTACTACATTTTCGCAGACAGCACCATCAAAGGGCTGATACCTTGGAAAAATATAATCCAGACAGGCATCCAGTTGAATACATTCCTGCCCGCCGCCTTCAAAGTCCCGCCAATATCCTCGGAAAGTACAACCAGTAACCAACACATCCTTCACACCAGCAATTTCCAGGAAATGAGATTTCAGATTGTTGAGAAATGTCACATTTTTCACCGTTACATTGGTCGCATGTCCGATGCGAAAACCAACAAAACCGCCCGGGTTTTCTTTTTCTTCTACATTCTGATAATTCAGATCCCATGTTCCACCGTCAATTATAATGTTCCGATAACCATCATATCCTCCCTGGGAAAGCTCGGAATCACCAAGCCTGAGAACAATATGCTTATTGGTGCTGCACTTCGTGATAACCGCTCCCTGGGCATAAAGAGTCATATTGCTATACAATTGAATTGTATTGGAAATATAATACTTCCCCGGTGGAATGATTACCGTGCACGGAGATGCATCTGTGGCGCGCTTCCCCATAAAGTTCAGCACCAGATTCAGTACATTTGTAATGTCCGTTCCATCCTTAATATCCAATGTAACCTGTGTCGCATCTGCCGGAATTTTAGCAAGAATTTCTTCTTCTGAAATATCTGAGGCCTGTACTGCTTCCTGCTCTTCCTCTGAAATTCCATCAGAAAAAAAAGCTTCCTCGCTGCTGCCACTAAAAAAAGCTGCTTCATCCTGCTGCTCCTGGGAGCCGGATTCCCACTTTCCATCAGCCTCATTATTACTATCTGGCAGTGTTTCCTGATTTCCCATATCCTCTGAAGGCTGCATCTGATCTTCTGTTCCAAATCCATCTTCCTCAGCTATGTTAGAAAACTCGGCTGCAATTTCTTGCGTTTCTGCATAAGCAACAGCACCGCAGCCAAGTTCCAAGGACAATCCCAATAGAATTCCAGCCACAATTCTCTTCATATTCGTCCTCCCGATTCAACATATAAAAAATCCCCGCAGTTGCCTGCAAACAGACTTCTGCGGGGATTCCAATTCGCTTAAATTATTTAAGAGTAACTTTAGCGCCTTCAGCCTCAAGTTTAGCTTTGATGTCCTCAGCCTCAGCTTTGGA
>CAKRKL010000136.1 GCA_934358405.1 uncultured Blautia sp. | reverse complement strand
ATCATAGCTATGACAGCCAATGCATTTGAGGAAGACAGAAAAAAAGCATTTGAAAAAGGAATGAACGGACATATTGCGAAACCTGTTGATGCAGAAAAGGTTAAGAAAACTATTCTTTCAGTAGTGACAAGGGGGACAGGGAAAGTGGCTTTTTAGGTGTCCCCCTGGTCTTATTGATATCTTTGCGAAAGGGTGTCAAGCGTCGTCAGACGTATGTGGATGTTAAAAGATTTGCAAATAATACCGCCAGTAGGCTGAATTACGGGAACTAGAGCGTGTTTGAAAAAGACTTTCTGCAAAATCTCCCACAAAGTGGGGCGTGCAGATTGCGGGAATGATTTTTCAAACACGCTCAAGAGCAATGGTGCTCTTGAGTCCGGAAACAGCTGCTGGCGGTATTGTATTTTTGGGGAAAAACCTGGGAAAAACCTGGGAAAAACCTGGGGAAAACCTGGAAAAGCCAGGGGGACAATAAAAGAGCCACTTTCCCTGTCCCCCTAAAAAAAGGTATTGGCGTTATACAGATAAAGCACTTCCTGGACGTTCTCTACCTGAAGAAGCTGCTCCAGATCTCCGTAGTAGTAGCGTGGATCGATCATGATAATCTTGCGGTAATGGGGTGCAAGAAAAGGTACAAAGCTATTGGCGTAAGAGTCCTTCAGCACCAGAAGTGTATTGTCGGTTTCAGTAGGTGTGCTGATTTTTATCTGTGGATGGTTGCCGCCGAAAAACAGGGCATATTTGTCCCTGGTGTCCAGTTTTGAGGTATCATAGAAGCTGGCTGACTTTTTCTGCTCATCTACATAATTTACTACAGAGGGGAGTACATTGTCTCCCTTCGGAAGGAACACATCAATCTCGTCGGTTTCGCCGGAGCGAAAACCGCTTTTGGCAGAAAGGGTTCCTTTGAAGGAATAGGATACAGGAGCTATGTCATAGGAATCTGAGGATGTATCAATTCCCATGACAGAAGCGGCCTGAAGATAAGCGTAGTAAGCACCCAGTGTGGTCCAGTGATGGTCAGTATGATAATAAAGCTCTTCTGATTTATGCTCCTTAAAGGTATCGCGGACATCAATAAAAGTAACTCCTGCAGAAGTGAGGGAATCCCTCAGACTGTCCAGCCAGGGATTCTGATCAGCAGCCGGTGCAAATGCCGGGAGCTTTTCTTTCAGGATGTTTACGGAATTAGGAGCAATTAAGGCATATTTTTTCAGATCCGGGTGCTCCTGTGCAAAAGCGACCATGGCATTTACAGTAGTGTCAAAGCTTTCACGGGCAGGCTCATGAAAGGCCTCCATCAGATAGCCGTCTTTGCCAAGATATACCCCGTTTGCTTCTACTTTACCCATAAGCCTGTCTGCCCCGGCTTTTAAAGTAATCCACATATCACGAAAAGGAAACTGATCGTTTTCGTAGGTTTCAAGCTGCTTCTCAAATTTGCCGGAGAGTATCTGATCCAGCTTCAGGGCAGGAACAGAAGTCAGTACTCTGTTTTCTTTTTCGGAAAATCCGGTGTCAGGCAGGATAATGCTGATCACCAGTACAATTACAGGAAGCAGGAAAAAAACAAGTCCCATTCTGTGAAAGAACAGTCGATAATTTCTCAGTGATTTTTTCATTAGTACATTCCCCTTTAAAATTTCGCGTATAAAAATGGTGTATAGGAATTATAAACCATGTAGGCTACAGAAAGCGCAAGCAGTACAAAATTGACAAGCAGTGCTGCAGCCGGTCTTTTTTGAATCAGCTGTTTGAAACGCTTGTACAGCCCGGGTCTGCAGGCCAGGATGCTGATGATAAAAAGTATCAGGCCTGTTTTCAGATAATAAAGGGCAGCCTTGTCTGCAAAGCAGCTGGCGCCGATACCAAACAGTGTGCCAAGGTAGTGTCCAAGTGCTGAAAAATCAGTTTGACTGAAGAACACCCATCCGATCATGACAGCAAGCATAGTATAGACAGTGCGCAGCCAGGAGGGCAGCTTGTCCAATACGTTTTTCAGTACAAATTTCTCAAGTAAGAGGAAAAGCCCGTAATAAAGTCCCCACAGCACAAAGTTCCAGCTTGCGCCGTGCCACAGCCCGGTAAGCGCCCAGACCACCAGGATATTCCGAATCTGTTTTATGACGGAAACACGATTTCCACCAAGAGGAATGTAGATATAATCCCGGAACCAGCTTCCAAGGGAAATGTGCCAGCGCCTCCAGAACTCGGAAACACTTGTGGAGATGTATGGATAATCAAAGTTTTTGTTAAAATCAAATCCCAGCATTTTTCCAAGACCAATGGCCATATCCGAATAGCCGCTGAAATCAAAATATATTTGCATGGTAAAAGCCAGAATCCCCAACCATGCGGTAAGCACGGACATTTGACTGTCACTGCAGATTGCAGCATATAAAGCAGAAAGGTTATCAGCCAGAAGTACTTTCTTTGACAGACCTTTGATAAAACGCTCTGCGCCTGCACCAAAACGGAGAATATTTACAGAACGTTTCTCCAGCTGCTCCTGGATATCTGCATAGCGGATAATAGGACCTGCGGCTGTATAGGGGAACATCGTGCTGTAAACGGCAAAGGTAAGGAAGTTTTGCTGGGCTGCAATCTTGTCTGTATATATATCAAACAGATAAGACAGATTCCTGAAGGTGTAAAAGGAAAGACCAATGGGCAAGGACAACTCCGGGTGGGAGATGTGAATGCTTGTAATACCTCCAAGAGTATCCAAAAGGAAACCATAGTATTTAAAAAATACAAGAATGCCAAGGTTGATGACAATGGCAAAAATCAGGTTTTGCTTCTGTTTTTTTCCATCAAAAACAAGCCTTTTCAGTTCGGTTCCCATATAATAATTAAATACGCTGGAGAAAAGCATAAGGATCACATAAACAGGTTCGCCCCATGCGTAAAATATCAGGCTGCCTAAAAAGAGCAGCAGATTACGAAGCTTTCCCGGGACCAGATAATAGATCAGCATGAAAACCGGAAGAAAGCAAAAGATAAAGAAAATGCTGTTAAATACCATAATTAATGTTCTCCAATCTGGATTATATCAAGGAAAGAAAGGCATGCTGCCAGCTGCTTGCATCTGCGCCGCACATGTAATATACATAGTTTCCTTTTTTGCCCACAACTGCATTGTTAAGAAGGGCCATCTGGTCAGTGCCATAGCCTTCAAATACATGCTTCTGGCTGGAAAGGTGTGCCTGGGCATTTTCCAGCAGCTGCTGTGCCTGCGTACGGTCTTTGGCTTTCATAATACAGATTTCCTCAACTGCCATGGGAGAGGCAGCTTTGTAAAAGAAAAATCCGTTAATATCCGGCTCCTCTGTCTGATAATAGCGCTTCAGAGCAGTGGAATCTTCTTTATTTAATGTAGTGATGGCTGCATCTGCTTCCATAGACTGGGCAATCTGATCCATGGAAATGTCTTTGGCATTGTCGGAGGAGTAAAGCGTTGCAAGATAAATCACAAGCAGAACTACCAATCCGGCTTTTATAAATAAATGCTTGTTTATTGTCATGGCTGTAACCCCGCTACCTGTGCCATATGAGTGAGCCACTTCGGATAATAATCCATGACTACATGCTCACCGTCCGGTTCATACAGGTCTTCTGAGCTTTCCTCCACAATGGGGGAATTGTCAATAAAGGTGCATCCCATTTCCTGGCAAAGACTGATAAGTCCTTCGTTATACTGCGGATAATAGGCCAGATCCGGGATTTCTGCAATTGCAGCGTCTGTAATAGGAAGAATACCGTTTATGTAAATCGGGATATCCGGCAGGGCTTCCTGGATTTTTATAATTTGTTTTTTGTAATCTTCTATAAAACCGGAAGCATTGGAACCGTAAATTTCCAGATCATTGGAACCAAAAGCCATGAAAACATGGCTGGGATTCAGATTGATCGCAGTAGCAATCTGTTCATCAGCACCTGCAACACTCAATCCAAGCTTGGCAACTACCACATCCGTATCCAGGTATCCATATTCTACAATAGAGTTCGTAATGGAATCTCCAAGAATTACGCTGCCGGCAAAGGCCTGGCGGATCTGCACATCATCAAGCAGTGCACTGCTGTTCACGTCATAGGAGGAAGTATCCTCGTCTGCCTTTTTCAGTTCCTGAAGCTGCTGCTCAATCTGTGAGATATCTGTATTTTCCAGCTCCTGAAGCCTGGCTATATTTTCCTGGCAGACAGCATCATCACCGGGGCTGCGCCGCCTGCATAAAAAGACAATGGATCCGGCAAGGATAAGCCCTGCGGGAATTAAAAATAAAAGCTTATGAAACTCTCTGTTTTTCAAAATAAATCCTTTCTGAAATTGAATTGTGAAATGTGTCCGAAATGTGTCCTGTCCATTATAACACTATAGTGGGGACAGGGAAAGTGGCTTTTTTAGTGTCCCCATGGTTTGATGCACTTTTTTTAGGACAAAAACGATTGAATCCCTTCCTGCTGCATGATATGCTTATAATCAAGCTGTAAGCAAGACGAAGTTCATGCAGAAATCTCAAAGGATAAAGCAGAAGCAAGCTGTTAAAACACATAGGATGCGCCTTGTAATTTATAAATTACATAGGTATAAGACCAGGAAACTTTAGAACACGTTTGAAAAATTTTAAAAGGAGCAGCCTATGCCAAGAAAACCAAGAAAAAAGAGCAGCTTATGTATTAACCACGTTATTTTGCGAGGGGTTAATCAGCAAATTATTTTTGAGGATGAGTATGATTACCAGCAATTCATTGACATTTTGAAGTTCTACAAAGACGAAGAACGATGTGGATTCAGGCTGTATGCGTATTGCTT
>CAKRKL010000135.1 GCA_934358405.1 uncultured Blautia sp. | reverse complement strand
TCTCAAACTGGGCACGCTTGGCACGGCCTTCTGTTTTCATAAGTGTATATTTTGCCATATATGTTTCCTTTCTTTTTATACTATCTATGCCTTCCCCCTTTTGTTTTACACATTTTTATAAGTGTAAAAATCGGTGGGAAACTTTATCTATTATAGCCCGAAATAACCGAAAATTCAACATCTGGTGAAAGAATCCTTGTTAAACTTTTACATTGCCATTTAAGTTTTCATATCGTATAATATTACGGAATATCTTCACTAAAAAGATTAACATATAAATAAGAAAGCTTGCGGACTGTTTTATATCCCGCGGCACATGCCAAAGGCGGCCTTACCAACTCATTTTGGCCGCAATGAGCACAAACGAGGAGGCATATTTTTTTATATGAGCGATAAATACACTTTAGGAATTGATATTGGTTCCACCACTGTCAAAATTGCAATACTTGACGAAAACCACACTCTGCTTTTTGCAGATTACCAGCGTCATTTCGCCAACATTCAGGAGACTCTGGCAGAGCTTCTTGAAAAGGCGTATGAAAAGCTGGGCGAGCTTACTCTTCATCCGGTAATCACAGGCTCCGGCGGACTTACCCTTGCCAACCACCTTGGGGTACCCTTTGTACAGGAGGTTATTGCCGTTTCCACCTCACTTCAGGAAATCGCACCACAGACCGATGTAGCCATTGAGCTTGGCGGCGAAGATGCCAAGATCATCTACTTCGAGGGCGGCAATATTGAGCAGCGTATGAACGGTATCTGCGCAGGTGGTACCGGTTCCTTCATCGACCAGATGGCTTCCCTGCTCCAGACAGATGCCACCGGACTGAATGAGTATGCCAGAAACTACAAGGCCCTTTATCCCATTGCAGCCCGCTGCGGTGTATTTGCCAAGACAGACATTCAGCCTCTGATCAATGACGGTGCTACTAAGGAAGACCTTTCCGCTTCCATTTTCCAGGCAGTTGTAAATCAGACCATCTCCGGTCTTGCCTGCGGTAAGCCTATCCGCGGACATGTGGCATTTCTTGGAGGTCCTCTTCATTTCCTGGATCAGCTGAAGGCTGCATTTATCCGCACACTGAAGCTGGATGACGAACATGCCATCACACCAGAGAACTCCCATCTTTTTGCAGCCATGGGTTCTGCCATGAATGCCAAAGATGAGGTAACCATCTCCCTTACAGATATGAAGGATCGTCTGAAGAACTCCATTAAGCTGGATTTCGAGGTGGAGCGTATGGAGCCTCTTTTTGCCACAGAGGAGGATTACCAGGCCTTTAACCAGCGCCAGAGCAGCTACCAGGTAAAGAAGGGAGAACTCTCCCAATATCATGGCAACTGCTATCTTGGCATTGACGCAGGCTCCACCACCACCAAGACTGCTCTTGTAGATGAGGACGGAACCCTGCTTTATTCCTTTTACAGCAACAATAACGGAAGCCCTCTGAAAACTGCCATCCGCTCCATCCAGGAGATTTACAGCCTGCTTCCTGAGGATGCACACATTGCCTTTTCCTGCTCTACCGGCTACGGCGAAGCACTGATGAAGGCTGCCCTTTTGCTGGATGAGGGAGAAGTGGAGACGGTTTCCCATTACTATGCAGCTGCCTTCTTTGACCCGGAGGTTGACTGTATCGTAGACATCGGCGGACAGGACATGAAATGCATTAAGATCCGCAACCAGACAGTAGACAGTGTACAGCTGAACGAGGCATGTTCCTCCGGCTGCGGCTCCTTTATTGAGACCTTTGCCAAGTCCCTGAACTACTCTGTACAGGATTTCGCCAAAGCAGCTCTTTTCGCAGAGCATCCTATTGACCTTGGTACCAGATGTACTGTATTCATGAACTCCAAGGTAAAGCAGGCACAGAAAGAAGGAGCTTCCGTAGCAGATATTTCTGCCGGACTTGCCTACTCTGTTATCAAGAATGCCCTTTACAAGGTTATCAAGGTTTCCGATGCAAAGGAGCTTGGCAGGCACATTGTTGTACAGGGCGGAACCTTCTACAACGACGGTGTTCTTCGAAGCTTTGAGCGTATTGCAGGCTGTCAGGCCATCCGTCCTGACATTGCCGGAATCATGGGTGCCTTCGGTGCAGCCCTGATTGCCAAAGAACGCTACCACGCAGAGGGCCGTGAGACCACCATGCTTTCTATTGACAAAATCAATGAGCTGAAATACACAACCACCATGGCTAACTGCCACGGATGTACCAACAGCTGCCGTCTCACCATCAACAAATTCACAGGAGGACGCCAGTTTGTAAGCGGAAACCGCTGCGAGCGCGGTATCGGTAAAGAGAAGAACAAGGATCACATTCCGAACCTTTACGAATATAAATACAAGCGTCTGTTCTCCTATGAGCCTCTTTCCCCTGAGAAAGCGGTTCGAGGCAAGGTGGGCATTCCCCGGGTACTGAATATGTTTGAGAATTATCCTTTCTGGTACACCTTCTTTACAGAGCTGAAATACCAGGTAGTGCTTTCTCCTACCTCCACCAGAAAGATTTATGAGCTTGGTATTGAATCCATTCCAAGTGAATCCGAATGCTATCCTGCCAAGCTTGCTCACGGACATGTAACCTGGCTGCTTCGAAATGGTGTGAAATTTATTTTCTACCCTTGCATTCCTTACGAACGCAACGAATTCCCGGATGCAGTTAACCACTATAACTGTCCGATCGTTACCTCCTATGCAGAGAATATTAAGAACAATGTAGACGAGCTTCATGATCCTTCCATTACCTTTATGAATCCCTTCCTGGCACTGACCTCAGAGGAAATCGCGACTAAGCGTCTCACTGAGATTTTCCCGGATATCCCGGCTTCCGAGGTTCAGGCAGCAGCACATAAGGCCTGGGAAGAAATGGATGCCGTACATAAGGACGTTGAGAAAAAGGGCGAGGAGACACTTCAGTATCTGAAGGAAACAGGACGAAGAGGAATTGTCCTTGCAGGACGTCCTTACCACATTGACCCGGAGATCCACCACGGTATCCCGGATCTGATCAACAGCTACGGAGTGGCTGTTCTCACTGAGGATTCTGTTTCCCACCTTGTTCCTGTGGAGAGACCCATCCGTGTCAATGACCAGTGGATGTACCACTCCAGACTGTACGCAGCTGCAAACTTTGTAAAAACCAGGGACGATCTTGATCTGATCCAGCTGAATTCCTTTGGCTGCGGACTGGATGCGGTAACTACAGATGAGGTTTATGAGATTCTTGACGGCAGCGGCAAGATTTACACCTGTCTGAAAATTGACGAGGTCAACAACCTTGGCGCCGCAAGAATCCGTGTCAGATCCCTTCTTGCAGCCCTTCGTGCCAAGGATGCGCAGAAGAAGGAGCGCACCATCCGCCCGGCTTCCATTGAGAAGGTTTCCTTTACCAAGGAAATGAGAAAGGATTACACCATCCTGTGTCCACAGATGTCTCCAGTACATTTTTCCCTGCTTGAGGCTGCCTTTAATGCAAATGGCTATCATCTGGAGGTTCTTCCAAATGACAACAAGCACGCCGTTGATGTAGGTCTGAAATACGTAAACAACGACGCCTGCTATCCCTCCCTGATCGTAGTAGGACAGATTATGGATGCTCTTTTATCCGGCAAATATGACCTGAACAAGACAGCTGTTATCATGTCCCAGACAGGCGGCGGCTGCCGTGCCTCCAACTACATTGCCTTTATCCGCCGCGCCCTTAAGAAGGCCGGCATGGAGCAGGTTCCGGTTATTTCCCTTAACTTAAGCGGTCTGGAGAGCAACCCTGGCTTTAAGCTCACTCTTCCACTTGTGAAAGCTGTTGTTTACGCTGCAGTATTCGGCGACATTCTCATGAAATGTATTTACCGTATGCGTCCCTATGAGCTTGAGAAGGGCATTGTAAACCGGAAGCACAAGATCTGGGAGAAACGTGTGATTGCTTTTGTTTCCGGAGGCTCCTTAAGCCACAGCCAGTTTAAGAAAATGTGCCGTGAGATGGTTCATGATTTTGATACCATTCCCATCAGTGACGAGAAGAAACCTCGTGTAGGAATTGTAGGAGAGATCCTGGTGAAATTCCTTCCGGCTGCAAACAATCACCTTGCAGAGCTTCTGGAGGCTGAAGGCGCTGAGCCGGTTGTGCCGGATCTGATCGACTTTATGTCTTACTGCTTCTATAACCAGAACTTTAAGGCAGATAACCTTGGTTTCAAGAAGTCCAAGGCCTTCTTTGGAAATATGGGTATCAAAGCTATTGACTGGGTGAGAAAGGCTGCAAACGAAGCACTTGCAGAAAGCCGTCATTTCCACCCCACAGCCGATATCCGTGACCTTGCAAAAATGGCCCGCCCCATTGTTTCTGAGGGCAACCAAACCGGCGAGGGATGGTTCCTTACAGGTGAAATGATGGAGCTGATTCACGACAACGTTCCCAATATTGTCTGCATCCAGCCATTTGCCTGCCTGCCAAACCACATTGTAGGAAAGGGCGTTATCAAGGAAATCCGCCGACAGTATCCAAAGGCTAACATCGCAGCCATTGACTATGATCCCGGCGCAAGTGAGGTAAACCAGCTGAACCGTATTAAGCTGATGCTCTCTACTGCGCAGAAGAACCTGAAGGCAGAGGAAGAAGCGAAGAACGCATAAAAATGTATATAAAAAATCCCCGTTACCATGGGTTCTGCAAAAATTGCAGGCTCATGATAACGGGGATTTTTTCATACGTCAAGCGGATATTCGCACCCCCCGCAGGGGACTTACCTGATTCGGTTAAAATGGTAATTTAGATGCAATTTTCTTCAGGTATGCGCCTCCCGGCATCATAGCAAACTGCTCGTCAGAGGGCTTG
>CAKRKL010000134.1 GCA_934358405.1 uncultured Blautia sp. | reverse complement strand
GGAACGATAATGCTTAATACAAGCGCTACTGCTAAAATAATCTGTGTCATAACTGTCATGATAATTGACCTCCTCGTAATTTTACATTTCGAAAATATAACTGCTTAGTGTCCTCACAGTTACTCCGCATCAGAGCGGAATGGCTCGAATTTTCTTCCGCTTCCTTTGTAGAAACGGCTGAACATTTCGTAATACTCAAGTCTGAGAACCTGGATACCTACGATCAGACCCTCAAGACAGCATACGAAAATATTGCCTAAAACAATGGCTACCCAGTTCGGGTTTCCATTTTCGGCACCAGCCAGCATAAGTACAACCTGCATCATGGCAGCATGGCTGACTGCATAGGCTCCAATACGCACAAAGGAAAGTGTGTTGGAAAAATAGCTCAGAAGAACCTCAAACATCTCAAAGAATCCCTGAACAATAAACATTCCTGCGCCTCCGTCAAAGGCCTGTGGCTTCTTCTCCACAAGATTGGTAAGTGGCTCTTTTAAGAACATTACAAGCAGCGGAACCAGGAACATTACGCATAAAACAATGCTTCCCGGAAGCTTTTTGCCTGTCATAAACAGCGCAAGCACTACAACTGCAGAACCATAAAAAACAAGACCTGCAACAGAGTTTGTATCAAACCATGTTTTCTCTGCATCCTTAGCTTTCAGGGAATTCACAATATTAAACACCATACACAGAAGAATGATTCCCATACCAAAGGCGATCGCAATAATAAACACGGTATTCAGTTTTCCGATAAAAGGCACATCCATCATAGCATCCATAGGACGCAGCCAAATAGGTTCAAACACCTCTTCAAATCCGAAAAAGCTGCCGAACATGAAACCGAAGAATGTAGAAAATACACCGGCGCAGCTAATAATTCCGGCAAGATCGATATGTTTGATCTTATACAGAAGGAAACCGCCAATAAGCAATACCAGTCCCTGTCCTACATCACCAAACATTGCTCCGAAAATAAAGGAATACGTAAGAGCAATAAACCAGGTCGGGTCCATCTCTCCGTAAGCCGGAAGTCCATACATCTTGGTATACATCTCGAATGGTTTGAACAGCTTTGGATTCTTCAGCTTGGTAGGCGGAGTCCTATGTGCACTCTCCTGCTGATTCTCATCAATCAGACAGAAAATACGTGCATCTCCGGAAATATCCTTCTGAAAATCTTTTGCATCCTTCTCTGTCATCCATCCGCAGAGAATGTAAAACGGATCCTTCGGTTTGTAATCTGCATCCTTGCTATTGCTATCTCCGTGTGTGCAGGCTGCCAGTTTACGGATGTCAAAATTCCTTGAGAACTGGGAGAGTGTCATTTTCACAGAGACAATATCGGCTGCGTTCTTTCTGAAGAAAGCCTTTCTTGCTGCCTTATTGGCATCCAGATCAGCAGTATTCTTTTTGTAAGCTGCTTCCAGTGCTGTATAGGCATCTTTTGCAGTTCCGTTGTACTGATCCGGTACAAAAATTTTTTCAAAATGCATAGCAGAGTATACGGCATGAATCCGCTGTGCTTCATGAACGGGAACAAAATAAATTCCCCAGATATAACGTTCGTCTTCATCACATTTAATGAAAATCGTATCCAGATTATCATAAATGTAAGTTTTAAACTTTTCGAAATATTCTTTCTCAATTCTTCCGAAGCGATAGTGAATATAACGCATCTTCAAAATGGACTGCACGTCAAAGTTTACATTTCGGAACGGATAAATAATACGAAGGGATTCTGCAAGTGAATCCTGTTTCTCTTCCAATTCCTGACGGGTCTTATTAAGAACATCCGCTTCATCTTTGAGCTGCTGTACCAGAGAGAGAGCTTTTTCGATTGGCAGCTTCTTTGCAGAAGCCTGCTCCGGGTTCTCAATCTCCTCATAGAAGCTTCCGATTGTACTCAAAGCATCTTTATAAGGATTGATTTCAAGATAAGGTGAAAGATTCTTCACATCGGTCAGCTCAGTAAGAGCATTCTCCAGATGAATCTCATATCGGCAAAGATAACTGTTTACAACTCTGTCAATATCCTCCTTGGGCCCGGTAATGCTGACAAATTTCATTTTCTCAATCACATTGCTACCTCCGGGTTACTAATTGTTGTGAACATAACGCATTGCTTCGTCCGGATCCACCTGGTAACGAACGCACTCCAGAGCGATTGTCAGACGATTAACCTCATGTTCCTTGTGATAAAGATAAGAATACAAAACAGCCACAGAATACGGATCCTTACGGGCTTCCTTCTCCAGAACAGTACGAAGCAGCTTGTTATAAAGCTCCTCAAGAGAAAGCAGGTTCAGCTGCTGATATTTCCGTCCATACCAGGTACGGGCAAAAATCTGCTCACCTTCCTCTTTACTGGTGGCTTCTGCCATAGCTGTGATTTCTTCTTTCTTTAGTTTATAATTCACGGGAATCAACTGTGCATAGATAGCCGCCGGCTCCATTTTGTAGTAACGCTTGGATCTGAGAATAAACTGCAGATTCAGCATATCAAATTTCTCACCGTAGGCCTTAGTAATCTCATCCAGGTCACTTCCCTTGAATAGCTTTTTGCGGACACTCCAGATCTGATTGAAATAATAAAGATCAAGAGCCATTCCATAATCAAATAAAAGTCCATTGCCGTTCTCATATACACTCTGAAGAGGCGTATAGAATTCATTTCCCTTCAGGGCTGTCATGAATTCATCCATATTTCCGGCACCCGCAAGTCTGTCAAGATCCAGCTTGGAATGATGCAGGAAAAAGTCGCGGTAAGGACTTATATCCACAGAATTGGTACTTCTGTGATCAAAGAGATTCGTAAGAATCTCCTTCAGAACACGAATTTCGTAACGCTTGGAATAAAGTGCCAGAAATTTGCGCTGTTCCTTATTTGCAAAATTATAAATACGTGAGAAATTTCCGAAAATAGATTTCTTCAGGAGCTTCTCGATTTCACCTCGATGTAGATTATTCTCATCAAGATCTGACCAGGCTTTCGCATATTCCGGCGTTTTTTTCAAATAAGCAGCTACCTGTGGAACATCCGAAAAATGGACAATTTCCTGAAGCTGTTCATCTGTCACCAGATGACTGCTCATAGCGCGTATTTTCGTGGAAATTCCGCTGTAGGAAAGAACACTTCCCATTACATCACTTCCTCCCGAATGATCTTTTCAAAAATTTCTTTGGAAAGGCGTTCGTGATTTTTCGCATAATAGACATCAAGCTCACTTAAGGCTGCCTGTGTATCTTTACGCAGGGAAGCAAGGCGCTTGTCCTTCTCACCTTCAAGATTACGGCGTATTCCCTGAATTTGCTCTTCGGTCTGTTTCTCCAGCTGGGTGTCAAATTCCTTGGACTGCCTTTCCATCTCAGCTGAAAGAGCTTTCTTCTTCTGCGCAGCATCTTTCATAATACTCTGCGCAGTCATCTCTATCTCGGATAACTTACCGATTATCTGTTCCATTTTTCCCCTCCTTCTTAATTTTTAAGTATAATACACCCATTTTACAGAAAAAGCCAGTCAAAGTTTGCCTAAATTTTTCATAAAAATGCACCAAAATTCCAGATGTTTTGACTAAATTTTAACAATCTTTTTCAACTCTGCCATATCAATTTTCCATAGCAGGTACACGTATTAATTATAATAGGAAGTATCTTCTGCAAAGCGAAGCGTGCAGATTGTGGAAATGATTTTTCAGACACGCTCTGGTACAGCGAATATTATTGCGCAAAAAACGGAAATCATGTATAGTAGGTTAATAAAAAACAAATAAACTCTTAGGAGGAATTTATGCGACTTAGAAATATACCAGGCGCAAAAGATGCAATTGGAGATAGTATTTATGTAATCCAGGAACCACAGAAAAACAAAGGACACTGGGATCAGGTTTTTCCTAAAGCTCAGCCTATTCACCTGGAGGTTGGCATGGGAAAGGGCCGTTTTCTTATGGACATGGCAAGGATTCACCCCGAAATCAACTATATTGGAATTGAAATGTATGACAGTGTGCTCCTTCGTGCTATCCAGAAGCGGGAAGCCCTTGCAGAGGAAGGAGAAATTCTTTCCAATTTAATGTTTATGCGTATGGACGCAAGACTTCTTCCGGAAGTTTTTGAAAAAGGTGAGACAGCAAAAATCTATCTCAATTTCTCCGATCCATGGCCTAAAGCCCGCCATGCCTCCAGAAGACTCACTTCCCGTGAATTTCTCGCCCGCTATGACCAGATTCTGAAACCGGACGGCACCATTGAGTTTAAAACAGATAATCGCGGTCTCTTCGATTTCTCCTTAGAGGAAGTCCCGGAGGCCGGATGGAAGTTAGAGGCTCACACCTTCGACCTTCACCACAACGAAGACATGATGAAGGGAAATGTCATGACCGAATATGAAGAGAAATTCTCTTCCATGGGAAATCCTATCTGTAAAATGATTATCAGCCGATAATTTCCAGAGCGTGTTTGATGCACACCTTTTGCCCCTGATATCATAATATAATAAAGAAGGTTCTATTCAGACAGGAGCGATTTACTATGAAGCGAGCCACCTTATTACAAAAATATGCAGCCCGGTTCCGTTATGAACATAAAAACAGGCGGAGTCATTTCTTCGGCCTCAAAAAACATGCCAATGAACTTTCCAGGCTCTTAGATGGCATGTTCCCGAAAGATAAGAAAGAGAAAGAGAAAAAATGATAGAATGGAAAAAAAAACCCTCACCCACTACCACCAGCAAGGGAACGCAAAATGATAATATGTATCAGTTACTTGGCGGTGCCCGTAATAACAATGATTCTGAAGATGATTCCGCATTAGAAGAAAATCTCCTTAAGCTAAAAAATTATACTTATTTTGACGGTGACAAGATTCTTGCATCTTTGAAGCTTTCTGCTAA
>CAKRKL010000133.1 GCA_934358405.1 uncultured Blautia sp. | reverse complement strand
AGAAGCTGTGCCAGTGCGATTGCTGCCAGAGCATTGGAAACATTGTGGCTGCCAGGAACCTTCAGATAGAAGCTGCCAATTTTACAGCCATCCCTGGAAACTGTGAAGGAAGCGTGACCATATTTGTCATAGGTGATGTCAGATGCCTGATACTGCGCTTCGTGTTCCAGACCGTATGTAATCACTTCACAGGGAAGATCCTTTATGATTTCCTCATAATGAGGTGTGTCTGCATTGATGATCAAAGCTCCGTCAGATGGCAGCAGCTGGGCAAATTTGCGGAAGGAATGACGGATGTCATCAATATCCTTGAAAAAGTCCAGATGGTCAGCGTCAATGTTCAGGATAATGCTGATCTTCGGGAAAAAGCTTAAAAAGCTGTTGGTATACTCACAGGCTTCTGTAATGAAGGTCTCAGACTGTCCCACACGGATATTTCCTCCGATAGATGGAAGAATTCCGCCTACGCTGATAGTGGGGTCTGTATCTGCTTCAAGAAGAATCTGGGAGATCATAGAGGTCGTAGTAGTCTTGCCATGGGTTCCGGAAACTGCGATCGGTGTGTCATAGTTGCGCATGATCTGTCCCAGCAGCTGTGCTCGTGTAAGCATAGGAATGCCCTTCTCTACGGCAATGGCATATTCTGGGTTGTCCGGGTGGATGGCAGCTGTGTAAATCACAAGCTCTACATCATCTGTAATGTTAGATGCGCGCTGTCCGTAAAAAATGCGTGCACCCTTCTTTGTAAGAGAATCCGTAAGGGGACTCTCCTTGGCGTCAGAACCGGATACCTTGAAATTCTCACCAAGAAGAATCTCAGCAAGTCCGCTCATGCTGATTCCGCCAATACCAATAAAATGAATATGAAGCGGTTTATGAAAGTCTATCTGATACATAATGAATCTCCTCATAAAATGAATGTAACAGTTTCATATGATAGGGAAACTGTAAGCTTTATTTTCATTTATTATACTCCGAACAATGAAAAATGAAAAGTATTTCTTTCCTCCTGTACAAAATAGACAAAAACAATAAATATGAATCGAATGCTGTCGAAAAAACATGTACAATAACGATAAAAAAAGTAAAATGAAAACAAAAAAATTGTAATAAATGTTCACTAAATATAAGAAGTATGATATAATGGTAAATCATAACTACAACAAGAGGTGATAGCATGATTAAAAAAGAAATGATTGCCATGCTCTTAGCCGGCGGCCAAGGCAGCAGACTTGGGGTACTGACAGAAAAAGTGGCCAAACCAGCAGTAGCTTTTGGAGGAAAATACCGTATCATTGATTTTCCGTTAAGTAACTGTATTAATTCAGGAATTGATACAGTAGGAGTTCTGACACAGTATCAGCCTCTGAGACTGAATACCCATATCGGTATCGGTGTTCCGTGGGACCTGGACAGAAATGAAGGCGGCGTAACCGTACTTCCACCTTACGAGAAGAGCACAAACAGCGAGTGGTACACAGGAACAGCCAATGCCATTTTCCAGAATATGGCGTATATGGAGCAGTACAATCCTGACTATGTGCTTATCCTTTCAGGAGATCATATATACAAGATGGATTACGAGGTTATGCTCGACTTCCATAAGGCAAACAAGGCAGATGTGACCATTGCCTGTATGCCGGTACCTATTGAGGAAGCCAGCCGTTTTGGTATCATGGTAACAGATGAGACCTTCCGCGTAACGGAATTTGAAGAGAAACCGGAGCATCCAAGCAGCAACCTTGCTTCCATGGGTATTTATATTTTCAGCTGGCCGGTTCTTAAAGAAGCTCTTTATGCATTGAAGGATCAGCAAAGCTGTGATTTCGGTAAACACATTCTTCCATACTGTAAGGAAAAGGGACAGCGTCTTTTTGCTTATGAGTACAACGGCTACTGGAAAGACGTAGGAACTCTTGGCTCTTACTGGGAAGCAAATATGGAACTCATTGACATTATTCCGGAATTCAACCTTTATGAGGAATTCTGGAAAATTTACACAAAGGGCGATATCATTCAGCCACAGTATATTTCAGAGGATGCTGTCCTGGACAGATGCCTGATTGGCGAAGGCGCTGAGATTTATGGCGAAATACATAATTCTGTAATCGGACCGAATGTTGTTGTTGGTAAGGGAAGTGTAATTAAGAATTCCATTATCATGCGAAATACAATTGTCGGAGAGAATGTAGAGATGGACAAGGCAATCGTGGCAGAGGATGTAACCATTGGCAGTAACGTGGTTCTTGGATGCGGCGAGGAAGCACCGAACGTGCTGAAGCCTGGTGTATATGCATTTGGCATTGCGACCATAGGAGAAGGCTCCGTGATTCCGGACAATGTTAAGATTGGAAAGAACACAGCGATTTCCGGAATTACCACAGCGGAGGATTATCCGGAGGGTATTCTGGAGAGCGGACAGGTAATTGCAGCAAAGGACGGTGACAAAGCATGAGAGCAATTGGTATTATTTTAGCCGGCGGTAATAATAACCGCATGAGAGAATTATCAGACAAGAGGGCAATTGCAGCAATGCCTGTTGCCGGAAGCTACAGAAGCATAGATTTTGCCCTGAGTAATATGGCGAATTCCCGTATTCAGAAGGTTGCAGTACTGACACAGTACAATGCCCGTTCGCTGAATGAGCATCTGAGCTCTTCTAAGTGGTGGGATTTCGGAAGAAAGCAGGGAGGTCTTTTTGTATTTACACCTACTATTACCAAAGAAAACGGTTTCTGGTATCAGGGAACTGCAGATGCGATTTATCAGAATCTCAGCTTTCTGAAGAACAGCCACGAGCCTTATGTTGTGATCGCCTCCGGTGACTGTATTTATAAGATGGATTACAATAAGGTTCTGGAATATCATATTGCGAAGCGTGCTGATATTACTGTTGTGTGCACTACATGCTCAGATCCGTCTGAAGTAGAGCGCTTTGGTGTTCTTCGTATGAACGAGGACTGCAGAATTGAGGAGTTTGAGGAGAAGCCTATGGTTTCCCCATATAATACTATTTCTACAGGTATCTATGTGATCAGAAGAAGACAGCTGATCGAGCTCATTGAGAAAGCTGCCCAGGAAGGCCGCAATGATTTTGTAAAGGATATTCTTATTCGCTATAAGAACCTTAAGAGAATCTATGGCTACAAGATTGATAGCTACTGGAGCAATATTTCTACAGTTGAATCCTATTATAAGACAAATATGGACTTCCTGAAGCCGGAAATCCGTAATTACTTCTTTAAGCAGGAACCTGGAATCAAGACTAAGATTGATGATCTTCCGCCGGCTAAGTATAATCCTGGAGCTGTGGTGAAGAACAGTCTGATTTCCAGTGGCTGTATTGTAAATGGAGTGGTTGAGAATTCCGTTTTATTTAAAGATGTGTTTGTTGGAAATAATTGTGTGATCAAGAATTCTGTGATTTTAAATGATGTGTATTTGGGGGACAATACACATATCGAGAACTGTATCGTAGAGAGCCGGGATACCATCCGTGCCAACTCTTATTACAGCGGCGAAGAAGAAGTAAAGATCGTCGTGGAGAAAAACGCAAGATATACTCTATAAGATAATAAAAAAGACTTTAACTGCAGTAAGGCAGTTGAGAGGAAAGGGGCAGCAAAAATGAATATTACAGATGTACGGGTGAGAAAGGTTGCGAAGGAGGGAAAGATGAAAGCCGTAGTTTCCATCACAATTGATGAAGAGTTTGTAGTACATGACATCAAAGTGATTGAAGGCGAGAAGGGGCTTTTCATTGCAATGCCAAGCCGTAAAGCAACTGATGGAGAATATAGGGATATTGCACATCCTATTAATTCATCCACTCGTGACAAGATTCAGACGATCATTCTCGAGAAGTATCAGGAAGCTGCTGCTGAGGAAGCAGCAGTATAATATAAGAGGTTTTTACACCCCGCATTTTGTGGAGAAATCCAGAAGATGCGGGGATTTTTTTGCTTTAAATTTAAAGGTCGGCACACTGGAGCGTGTTTGAAAAAAACAAATATTACGCAAATATTACAAATGTTAAATAAAGTGTTGCAATAATTACAAAATGTGTTATACTTAACGTGCGAAATAGAAATGCCGACTTCCGGCAATATGATATGAAAGATAATGAGGTATTTACATATATGAGATTTAAGAAAGCTTTTGCGTTACTGTTGACAGGAATTATGAGTGTATCCGCCCCCGCTTTTGTATTTGCAGCTTCTACAGAAGAGCAGCTTGCAGACGTACAGGCTCAGAAGGAAGCCGCACAGGCAGATCTGGCACAGGAGCAGGCCAATATGGCATCCCTGGAGAGCAAGAAGCAGGAGCTTGAGAGCTATCTGGCGGAGCTGAACGCACAGTATACAGAGCTTACCAACAGCGTATCCCAGCTTGGAATCCAGGCAGCAGAGAAGGAGGAGGAGCTGAAAACCCTTCAGGCACAGCTGGAAGAGGCGAAGGCCACATCTGACAAGCAGTATGAGGATATGAAGAAGCGTATTGTTTACATGTATGAGAATGGCAGCGCATCTATGCTGGAGCTGCTTTTATCCTCTCAGGATCTGGCACAGTTTTTGAACCGTGCTGAGAACATCGCCCAGATTTCCCAGTACGACCGTGATATGCTTGACAAATACAAGAAGCTTCAGGCTGACATTAAGGCGCAGGAAGAGCAGGCTGAGGAGGAAGCACAGTCCATTAATGATCTTCTTGCAGAGAAATCCGCCAAGCAGCAGGAGGTTCAGGTACTCACTGCCAATACGAACGACAATATCCAGTCCTACATTTACCAGATCAGTGCCAGCCAGGACGAGATCAGCGCACTGAACGCACAAATCAGCAGTGCAGACAGCAGCATCTACAGTCTGATGCAGGCTGTTGAAGCGGAACGTGCGGCAGAGGAAGCAGTAGCGGCAGCAGCACAGGCAGAAAGTGCTTCTGAGGAAAATTACAGTGAGGCAGATAACGACTATAGCGATTACAGTGAATCTGACAGTGACGATACAGAATCCGATGATTCCTACAGCGATTATGAGGAGTCTTCTGACGATTCCTACACAGAGTCTTCCGATAGCACAGATAATTCCGAAAACGTTTCCGAGAGCGGAAG
>CAKRKL010000132.1 GCA_934358405.1 uncultured Blautia sp. | reverse complement strand
ATTCCGGAAAGCTCTCCCTGTACTTCCATTTCCACTCTTCCGTCCCACAGATTATCTACCCAGCCTGTAAGGCCATTAGCTCTTGCAGCATTGGTTGCCCGATAACGGAAGCCAACTCCTTGCACCTGTCCGGAAAAATATATGTGTTTTCTTACTTTCGCCATTGTACATCACTCCTTGTTATTCTTATGATATACGTCTAACCAGACAGATGCAAGATTTTTTCTTTTATTTTCCCTCAAAAATCTTAGCAATAGGGGACTCTTCTGACAAAATCACAGTTTTGCCTCCGCCTTTCATAGACGCTTTCAAAGCATCCAGGCTTCTTACAAAGGAATAAAACTCGCTTCTTTCTTCCTCCCCATATGCCTGGGCCAGAATTTTCATATATTCCTGTTCACCTTCTGCCTTAAGAATCTCCGCCTGCTTTTTCGCATCAGAAATCTGAATGGTTACTTCCTTATCAGTAGTATTGCAAATCACCTTCGCCTCAGAGTTACCTTCTGCAGTATAGGTTGCTGCAATATTATCGCGTTCAGAAATCATCCGCTCATAAACAGCAGCCTTATTGTCGTCCGGCAGATCCAGCTGCTTGGTCTCAAACTTAACAAGCTGAACACCATACTGTTCCATATTATCCCCTATGGCATCCATCACCATTTCAGACAATTCCCCATCACGACTTGTGATCACCTGATCCTGCGATAAACTGCTGATCACATTTTTTGTAGCATTATATACCGCAGTATTGATTCTGCTCTCTCCATTTTCCAGAGAACAGTTTAGTGTCTGGGCAAATTTAAGCGGATCCTGGATTTTCCAAAGAACATAGCTGTCACTGATCATCGTCTTTTTATCCTTGGTAATCACATCAGATGCAGCCAGATCATACAGCAGAGTTTCCTTTGGAAGAGACTGTGTACTTTCTATAAAAGGAATCTTAAAACTGATTCCAGGCTGGCTGATCACACGGTCAACCTTACCAAACTGTCGGATCAGCTTGTATTCATTCTGCTCAGTTACAGTCACTGATGCACCGGCCAGTGCCAAAGCTGCAATTCCTGTTATAACCGCAATATTTTTCATCTTCATAATATTTTCCCTCATTAGATTTGTTGATATCTGTTATATACATTTCGTTTCCTATGTACTGCCTTTTATTTTTCTGTATCTGTAGTCTCGCTGCTGGTATCCGGTATATTTTCCGCAGTAAAAGAATCTACAGGCAAAACCTTCTGCATTCCATCGCCATTGTCAATAATAAGCTTCATATCAGGAAGCACGTCCTCCATCGTCTCATAAAACATACGTATTTTTGTTGCTTCCGGATTCTTTACATATTCCTCATACATGGCATTAAACCGGGCAACCTCTGCTTCCGCTTCATTGATGCGCACCTGCTTCTGAGCCTGCGCATCCTGAATGATCTGGTCTGCCTGAGCCTGTGCCTCCGGCAACTTTTCGTTGCGGTATTTATTAGCATTGTTCAAGGCAGTTTCTTTTCCCTGTTTGGCAGTTTCCACAGCCTTGAAAGCCTTCATAACCTCCTGAGTCGGAGGTTCAGAATCCTGGATGGTAATATTTACAAGCTGGATTCCAATATCCTGTTCATCCATCTGCTTCAGGATCATCTCTTTGATCTTACTTTGAATCTCGCCTTTTCCGGTAGTAAGAACCTCATCTACGTTATAGCTGGCAATCACAGTACGGATACAGCTCTGTGCAATATTTTTCAGAATTTCTTCCGGCTGTTTGGAGGTATAAAGATATCTTACCGGCTCTGCAATTCTGTATTCCACAAAGAAATCCACATCAATAAAGTTATAGTCTGAAGTAATCATAATTCCTTCATTTTCCACCACTTCATTATTTGTCACACTATATCCGATAGGAAATCCCTGAATCGTGGTATTTACCTTCTGGATTTTTTGTACCAGCGGCATTTTAAAATGAAGTCCGGTTTCTGTTACTGCTTTTGGAACGCCAAAGGTAGTCAAGACAGCCTGCTCTTGCTCTTGAATCTGATAAACAGAATCTTTCACAAGCCCGCTTAAAATCACTACTCCCAAAGCACCTGCCGCCAGATACTTTACCCGCTTCCCATTTTTGTTCTTTGGACTCTTAGGAACTTTCGACGGCTTTTCTGATGGGTTTACTCTTTCGTTTTCAAACTCCTGATTCATTTCGCTCATGTTTTCTCCTCCATACGTTTTCCACCTGATAATTGTTTTCAAAGAAAAAGAAAAAGACTTTTATTTCAGGCATATACTTCATGCCTGAAATAAAAGTCTCGCTGCTTCTTCATAATACGGGTATTTTTAGTCTACCGTTCTGACGTATTTATGAACCATTTACGAGAAAAACAACCTGTTTCTCTCTTCATGGCCGCTACTCCCTTTTCTTTGATCGGTATCATATCATTTTCCATTTTAAATGTCAAGAAGTGTTTTAATAAAAGCTGCCATTTTCCACATCATATACACCGCGAGGGGTAATACGAATCTGTGGAATTACAGGAAGTGCCATAAACGACAGTGTAATAAACGGATCATGCCCTTTTTTTACTCCCATGGCATGAGCTTTTTGAATCATCCGCTTCAGTGTAGCATTGTCTTTCTCAAATCCATTGTCACTCATCAGCCCCATTACAGGCAATGCCAGTGTATCAAATACTTTATGATTTTCCACTATTGTATAACCTCCCTGAGTACGGATCAGCTCACGCACTGCAAGCTCCATATCCTCATCATTGTCACCAATTACAATAATGTTATGGGAATCATGTGACACACTGGATGCAATCGCGCCGCCCCGTATGCCAAAGCCACCGATTACGCCCTTTCCAATCTTTCCGGTTGCCTTATGGCGCTCTACTACTGCAATTTTCTGGTAATCGTCATCTGCCTGAAATTCACACCTGCCCTCAGAAGCTTTCAGGATTCCCTTTCTGGTTGTGATTTGTCCTTCCTCAGACAAAATAACCGGAAAAGTACCGTCAGCAGTCTCAAGACGAAATGCTTCTCTTGAGAAATCAGCTACATGCACTGTGTTTTTCAGTTCAGGAGCGCAAGGCTTTATAGCAATCTTCTCATTTTTATCTATTCGTTTTCCTTTATAATAGACATCCTCCACTTCCACATTCACAAGATCTGAAAGAATCAGAAGATCCGCCTGTCTGCCTGGTGCCACGGCTCCCTTATCCTTCAGGCCATAACAATTAGCTGCATTAATGGTTGCCATTTTAATTGCTGAAATCGGATTCATTCCAAGGCGGATTGCTTTTCGCACATTATGATCAATATGGCCTTCCCGCTGAATATCCTCTATATGCTTGTCATCTGTGCAAAAGCAGAAGCCCTCACCATTCATTTTTCTTTGTACAAGGCCTCCCACAAGTGCCTCCAGATTTCTGGCTGCACTTCCTTCACGGATGAGGATCGTAATGCCATTGCGTCTTTCTCTCATAGCATAATCGAAAAAGCTGCATTCATGATCTGTATTTATTCCTGCCATGGCATAAGCCTGAAGATCCCCTTCCTCCAGAAACGGCGCATGACCATCCCGGATTCTTCCTTCAAAAAGCGCCAGCTTGTCGTGCATTGCCTTATCGCCCTGCACTACTGATATACTGTCCATTACCTCACCAAGCCCTAGTATTCTGCCCTTGCTCAGATACGGTATCATATCTTCTGCAGTGAGTGTACAGCCGTTATCATCTATTCTAGTAGCGGGAACACAAGAAGGCATCATCACATATACGTTGGCTTTTACCTCTTCTGTCTGTTCCAAAATATAATCAATACCTGCAAGTCCGGACACATTAGCCGATTCATGAGGATCCACAATAAAAGTAGTTGTACCGTGACGAGATGCTACCGTCACCAGCTCGGCAGGAGTCACCAGAGTTGATTCCAGGTGTAAATGGCTGTCAATAAAGCCCGGACATACATATTTTCCTCCAAGGTCACGCTCTTCTTTTCCGTGAAAGCTGCCGATTCCAGCTATAATCCCATCCTGAATGGCAATATCCCCACGAACAATCTCCTCGGTGAAAACATTGATGATTCTTGCATCCTTTAATACCAGATCTGCTTTTTCCAGTCCTCGCGCTATTCTGGAATACTGTTGATATTTTTCCAAATTCATAGGTATCCTCCTTTTATTTTTCAAACAATATTTTATTTTACGCAAAAACTTTTTGATTATTATTTATGATATTAACACTTGCATGATAAAATAGCAATGAGAATTTAAAACGAATACATATTTTTTTCGATTAAAAAACACCGGATTCTGATCTGTTGACATAATCAAAATTCGATGCTTTTTAAACATTTATTCTATTAATTTTTTATTTATCATCACCTGTAAGGCGCAGAATATCCCGTATCTCATCCACATTCATGTCAAGAATTACAGCAAGCTCATCGATGGTAAAACGGTTCTCTCCGTCATCATCTGTTAATTCCTTCACTGCTGTTTCCAGCTTTTCCACCTTTGCGATCAGGCAGTCATCCTGAAACTTCTGTTGTGTCTGATCTTCAATAGCTGCGATAATTCCCTTTCGCAGCTGAAGCCGCAGCCAAGCATCATCCTTATGCTCTGTCTCCGGATCAGAAAGCGCTGTAAGAAGCACCACATTAGCCTCCTGAATCAGATCTGCAAGATGAATCTCCGCACAGTTCATATCTGCCGCCATGTTCGCCGCTACGGGAAGATAAAAACTGGTAAGTGCAGCTTCGGCAAGCGCATCTCCCTGAGAAAGATTTTCAAAAAGTGTATGAAGCATTTCCTCACTTAACTCCTTGCCAACACTCACTTCTGATAAATATTCTTTCAAATAAATCTCTTCTTCTGCGGTAAGAGGTGTGCTGGTACCTCCTGATGTATATTCTTCTTTTGGAGCTCCGGCTTCCGGCTGTGCCTGATTTTCCCCTTCTATATTGATTCCTTGCAGTTTTAAATACTGCAATACCTTAACCATCTGACTTGTCTCAAGATCTGTACTGGCAAAATGCTCTCGAATCTGTTCATGGGTAAGCAAATTATCATTTTGTTTTCCAAGTTCGCAAATTTCTCTTAATTTTTCCTGAAACTGAACAATATCCATAATATTCCTCCATGCTTCTTCTATTGTGTAAACTATAACAAATCCCTCTGGTAAAAGCAACAAAAAATGATCCGAATCGTTCTCCTTATGAAGACCCGACTCAGATCACCCTTATTCGCTGCGGATGACAGGACTTGAACCTGCACGTCGTAAACACCAGAACCTAAATCTGGCGCGTCTGCCAATTCCGCCACA
>CAKRKL010000131.1 GCA_934358405.1 uncultured Blautia sp. | reverse complement strand
GGAATCAAAAGATGTTGGGGGCAAAAGGTTTTTTGCCCCCTTTGATACGGATTTTACCAGAAAAAATATCCCCGGATCAAACCGGGGATGAATTGCATGTTTTGAGGGATGAATTATAATTGGGGTAGCAAAATCTCAGTGGTAAAGGCACCATCTTCACTGTTTCGGCTGATATATCCATCGGAACGCTTTACGATATCATCAATACGGATCAGTCCCAAACCATGACCTTCACCCTTTGTACTTTTAAAAAGATTTCCCTGCTTTTTTAGTTTTTTTCCGGCAGTGAAATTTGTAAAAGAAATGTATAACTGAGTGTTTTTCATGTCCATATAAATGCGGATCAGCCGTTTTTCTTTGGGGAGCTGCAGACTGGCTTCAATAGCATTGTCAAATAAATTTCCGATAATACAGCAAAGATCAATCTCAGAGGAATTTAACTTAACAGGAATATCAGCATCTGCAATTACCTGAATATCTTTGGATTTTGCCAGGGATATTTTAGAATTTAAAATGGCATCAGTCATAGGGTTCCCGGTTTTTACAACAGTATCTACTGTGGCAAGATCCCTGTCAAGAAGATCAAGATAATGCCTGATTGCGTCCAGGTCTCCTGCGGCTGCATAAGCCTTCATGGCTTGAATATGATTGCGATAATCATGACGCCAACCACGTATCTGGCGATACATATTATCAACTTCCTGATAGTGAGTTTCAATCAGCTCCTTTTGATACGCAGCCATCTTTTTATCAGCTTTTTTCGAAAATAAACCCATTTTCAGCCTCCCAAATCAGTCCATATGAATGATTGCCCGGTTCACCTTTTCATAAGCACCGCGAGGAAGGGGGATTATACTTCCATCCTGTAAATAAATTTCCTTTTTTGTGACCCGGCTGATTTTTGCCAGATTTATCAAAGCGGAACGTCCTGCTCTGAAAAAATGAGAATCCAGCTTTTTCTCCAATTCGCTTAAGGTCATTTTCAGGGTGATGACCTGTTGTCCATGAATGGTAATATAATTGCCGTTTACATCTGCATAACTGATCTGACAGATGGGCAGACGGAGCATCTCACCCTGACTGATCAGGTTAAGAACCTTCTCATTTTTGATAAGCTTCGTGACTGCACGGTCAAGAACTGTAAATAGCTTCTCTTCCTGTATGGGTTTTATCAGATAGTGAAGGGCATCTACCTCATATCCGTCAGAAATATAGTCTGAATATCCGGTGATGAATATAATTTGTATGGTATGATTGTCCTGGCGAAGCCTTCTTGCCATGGTAACGCCATCCATAGCACCCATTTCTATATCCAGGAGAAGAATGTCAAAATCTTTCTTCTCAGCATAATTAAATAAAAAATTTTCGGCTGATGTAAATTCTGAGATCTGTATATGATAACGGTTATGTCTGCTCCATGCTTCGCACAGGGAAGAAAGATACTTTCTGTCTGCAGCAAGGTCATCACAAATTGCAATTTTGTATGTTTGGCACAATTTTTTTATCCTCCACTTTACAGCAGTATAGCACGTATGCAGGAAAACTGTCCATATTCTTCAAATGAAAGATTGTAAACTAAAAACGAATAATAGGTTGACAATCTGGTGCCTCTATGTTAGATTGTATCTGACAAAATTCTTATCCCTATATTGCCATTCGAAGAAATATAGGATATTCCCGAGGAGGAGATTATGAGTACTGTAACTGCAACAAAAACAAAAACCTACGACATGGCTTATATCGCCATCTTTGCCGTACTGATTGCAATTTGTTCCTGGATTTCTATTCCAATGACTGTACCATTCACCTTACAGACCTTTGGTGTATTTATGGCTGTTGGTGTGCTTGGTGGAAAAAGAGGCAGTCTGGCTGTTTTGGTTTACATTTTGCTTGGAGCTATTGGAGTTCCTGTATTTGCCGGATTTTCCGGAGGACTTGGAGTCCTTCTCAATAGCACCGGCGGTTATATTATCGGCTTTTTATTTTCTGCACTTGTAATGTGGGGAATGGAATCTCTTTGGGGAAAGAAGCCGGTAGTGCAGATTCTTTCCATGGTTGCAGGACTGATTGTATGCTACGCAATGGGAACTATCTGGTTCATGGTTGTATATACAAGAACTACAGGCGCTGTTGGACTTGGAACCGTACTGGGCTGGTGCGTAATTCCATTCATTATTCCTGATCTTGTGAAAATTGCCCTGGCATTTGTATTGTCCAGAAGGGTACGCAAGCTTGTACCATTACAGTAATAAAGAGCGTCAGACATATCCAATTCGCCCTCACCACGGGATGTGTCTGGCGTTTTTTATCGGAAACGGTTACAGCAACGGATTTACAGCCCATATGCAGGAAATGCTGGAGATTTTTACAAAAGGTGCAGATGTCTGTCTTACCGTAAACACTGACGAGATTTGCTCTGCCTGTCCAAACAATTGTGAGGGACTTTGCGATGCGGCAGAAAAGGTGAAACGCTACGACAATGCAGTGCTTTCCCAGTGCGGAATAAAAGAGGGACAGAAACTGACATTTGCTGAATTCACAAAAATTGTACAGCAAAAGATTATAGAAGCTGGCAAACGTGAAGAAATTTGTGGTGACTGCCAATGGAATCGCATTTGCCAGTCACAGCCAAGCCGATGGGGACAGGGACACTGGATTTTTTAGTGTCCCTGTTGGCTTTAAACACGCTCTGGTAAAAAATCTTAGAAAGCATAAAAAAACACCGAAACCCTTGATTTCTCAAGGCTTTCGGCGCCCCTGCCAAGTAGTCGAAGTGACGGGATTCGAACCCACGACCTCTGCGTCCCGAACGCAGCGCTCTACCAAACTGAGCCACACTTCGTCAACGACAAGTGATATTATACATAGAGAATATCTATTTGTCAACACAAAAATTAAAAAAAATCAAAAAAATTACGAATGAATAAATCACAATCTCATATACATTAATGAATGAAATGAAAATGCTTATAAAAAGGACAGGGAGGTCATCAATTGACTGGATATCGCCGTTTTATCGCATATGTATATGAGTATCGCAAAGGAAAAAAAGAAAATAACTGTGGATTCATAAAGGTTGAAGTCCGCAATTCTATATGTACGATTGAACTTCACCTCCAGGTAGAGGGACTGGCAGCTAAGGAGGCGTGCCGGGTATTTTGTTTCTTGCGAAAGGAAGGGCTGATGAATGGAGTTCTTATCGGAACCTGTATGACACAGGCAGATCGAATTGAATGTCTGATCGAAACCGAGGCACTAAATATGGGAAATTCTCAAACACCGCTTGGGAAAATGGGCGGCATGGTGATTTTGACGGAGTCAGGTGGCTTTTTCGGCACAGAATGGGACGATCAGGCAATCCGGCCGGAAAATTTTAAAGAAATGAAAGCTGGAGAAGAAATGAAAGCACCGGAAGCGATTAAACCAGAAGCGCCTCAACCGGAAACACCTCAACCAGAAGTGCCTCAACCAGAAGCGCCTCAACCGGAAACACCTCAACCGGAAGAATCTCAATCGGAAACCATTCAACCAGAAGCATCTAAACAGGAATTACCTCAAATGGAAACTAACACTCAAAACATATCTGAAGCTGTGAAAGAAAAAGAAAAAATAAAGCCTTTGGAACCGGTTACACCCGAAAGTGAAAGCGGAAATATAGAAACTCCGGAAGAAACAGAGCTTATTCGCATGCAATCCGTATCTACTCAACCGGAAAAGCAGTCCCTGCCTTTTGGCCAGCCATTTTGCCCCTTCGCAGATAATGACCTTTCACAGTGCTGGAAAATCCATCCCCAGGATTTGACCCATTTTCCAAGAAGACAATGCGGTCTTAGAAACAACCGTTTTCTGCAATATGGTTACTATAATTTTGGACATATTCTTCTGTGCCGCTGTCAAAACGGCAAGTACATTCTGGGAGTTCCCGGAAGCTATGATCAGCAGGAACAGTTTATGGCAGGCATGTTCGGCTTCTCATGCTTCAAAGAAAGCCCTTTCATAAAAGCCCCCAAAGGAAAAGGCGGTTACTGGTACCGCTCTATTGATCCGCCAACCTGCTGTTAATTAAAAACAGGAACTTTGACATAAATTAAAAAGAGCACTTTCATAAAATTGACATCCTTACCAAAACTATCTATAATAAAAACACTTTTAAAGTTAACCGCTACCAGTCAATACACAAAAAGCATTTCATACAACAGGAGAAAATTTATGCTTACAGATCAGGAACGTTTTATGAAAGAGGCCATCCGTCAGGCGAAAAAAGCTCGCGCCCTGGAGGAGGTTCCAATCGGCTGCGTGATCGTGTGTGACGGGCAGATTATTGCAAGAGGCTATAACCGCCGGAATACAGATAAAAACACCCTTTCCCACGCAGAGCTGAATGCCATCAAAAAAGCCAGCAAAAAGCTGGGAGACTGGAGGCTGGAGGGCTGCACCATGTATGTGACGCTGGAACCCTGTCAAATGTGCGCAGGTGCCCTTATGCAGTCCCGCATTGACCGTGTGGTAATCGGAAGCATGAATCCAAAAGCAGGATGCGCAGGCTCTGTGCTGAACCTTTTGGAAATGGACGGATTCAATCATAAGGTAGAAGTGATTCGTGGTGTTTTGCAGGAGGAGTGCTCCGTTATGCTGTCTGATTTTTTCAGGGAACTTAGGGAAAAGAAAAAAATGCTGAAAAAATCCATGGCAGAACAGGTTGGAAATTTGGAAAAATAGTGATATAGTAAAAACGATACAGCACATTTTCCATAATAACAGGAGAAAAATTGATTGGCGAAATTGACAGGAGGAAAACACAATGGAATTTGAAGCATTAAGAAAAGACATGGTTGCTGCTATGAAGGCAAAGGATAAAGTAACAAAGGACGCAGTTTCTTCTCTGATTTCTGCAGTGAAGAAGGTCGCAATTGATGAGGGCTGTCGTGATGACATCAGCAGTGAACTGGTTGACCGTGTAATTCTCAAGGAATTGAAATCTGTAAAAGAGCAGATCGATACCTGCCCGGAATCCAGACAGGATCTGAAGGATGAATACCAGGCAAGATATGACGTAATCGCCAAATATGCTCCGAAACTGATGGATGCTTCTGAGGTTAAGGCTTACCTTCAGGAAAAACATGCCGAGCTCATCACATCTGGAAATAAAGGTCAGATTATGAAAACTATCATGCCGGAGCTTAAAGGAAAGGCAGATGGAAAAGTAATTAATCAGGTGGTTGCCGAGCTTTGTAAGTGATTTTACAGAATATACAGAAATCTGATATCTAAAGAAGTGCATGATGTAAATGGTGTGAGTGCATACCATCTCATTATGTACTTTTTTATATGGAGTTATA
>CAKRKL010000130.1 GCA_934358405.1 uncultured Blautia sp. | reverse complement strand
CAGTTCTTGCAAAAGGTCTTTGCGAGAGAATCGGCATCGACGGAAGACTGGTATACCAGAAAGCCGGAAATGACAAAGAGATCACAGAGGCTTCCATGCCGACTCATAAAGAAGCAATCCAGATGGTTCTGGAAGCTCTTACAAATGAGAAGACAGGCGCAATCAAGAGCCTTGAGGAGGTTAACGCAATCGGTCACCGTATTGTACATGGCGGTGAGAAATTCGCTTCCTCCGCTATCATCACAGATGAGATGATCAAAGCAGTAGAAGAGTGCAATGACCTTGCTCCTCTTCACAATCCTGCAAACCTGATCGGTATCCGCGTATGCTCTGAGCTTATGCCAAACGTACCTCAGGTTGGTGTATTTGATACAGCTTTCCATCAGACTATGCCTGCAAAAGCATATCTGTACGGACTTCCTATCGAGTACTACAAGAACTATAAAGTAAGAAGATATGGCTTCCACGGAACCTCTCACAGCTTTGTATCCAAACGTGCTGTTGAGTTCCTTGGCCTTGACAAGGACAACTCTAAGGTTATCGTTTGCCATCTTGGAAATGGTTCTTCCATCAGTGCAGTACAGAACGGCAAATGCGTAGACACTACAATGGGACTTACTCCTCTTGAAGGTGTTGTAATGGGAACCCGTTCCGGAAGCATTGATCCGGCGATCGTTGAGTACCTTGCAAAGAAAGAGAATCTTGACATTGCAGGTGTTATGAATATTCTTAACAAGAAATCCGGTCTTCAGGGTATGTCCGGTGTTTCCAGCGATATGCGTGACCTTCGTGCAGCAGCTGCAGAAGGCAACGAGGATGCTAAGAATGCAATCGAGGTTCTCTGCTATGGTATCGCTAAATATGTTGGCGGATATGTGGCAGCTATGAACGGCGTTGATGCAATCGTATTTACAGCAGGTATCGGTGAGAATGTTGGCATGATCCGTGAGAAGGTTTGCTCTTATCTTGGATATCTTGGCATCACAATTGATGCTAAGGCTAACGAGGCTATGGGCGATGAGGTAGTTATCTCTGGCGCTGATTCTAAGGTTAAGGTTGCAGTTATCCCGACTAACGAGGAGCTTGCAATCTGCCGTGATACAGTAGCACTTGTAAAATAATTGCTGTTATGCAAGCTAAGAGATCCTGCCGGACGAAGCAATTCTCCGGCAGGATTTATCTTCGTTAAGAAGAAAGACCATAGATTTTTTCATTTTTTGAAAATTTCTGGCTGATAAGGGAAAATTCAAGTTGACAAATAATGACAGGGTATGTATAATTGATTGAGTGTGAATAGGAGACGATTATGCAGATACATTTATCAGACATTTCATCCAGTGAAGGGAAAAGCGTACACTACAGTGCAGCTTTTGAGATGGAGCACATCACCTTCCAGCAGGGGACTTTTCCGGTTTTGGATAAGAAGCCTGTAGAGCTTACCATTGTGAATACCGGAGACAGAGTTCTGGAGCTTGAGGGAAGCGGTCTTGTGACTGTGGGTATCCCATGTGACAGATGCCTGGAACAGGTGAAGACAGAGATTCCTTTTGAATTCAAGAGGAAGCTTGATATGAAGCTGACAGATGAAGAGCGTGTGAATGATCTGGATGAGAGCAGCTATCTCACCGGCTATGACCTGGATGTGGACCGTTTGGTCTATCTTGAGGTACTGATGAGCTGGCCTTTGAAAGTCTTATGTAAAGAAGACTGCAAAGGGATTTGCAGCAGATGCGGGAAGAACCTGAATGATGGTCCCTGCGGATGTGCCGAGGAGCCTAAGGATCCCCGTATGGCAGCTATCAGTGATATATTCAGTAAATTTAAGGAGGTGTAACCGAAATGTCCATCTGCCCAAAGAATAAATCTTCCAAAGCAAGACGCGATAAGAGAAGAGCAAACTGGAAAATGAGCGCTCCGAACCTTGTAAAATGCAGCAAATGCGGCGCACTTATGATGCCACATAGAGTTTGTAAGGCTTGCGGAAGCTATAACAAAAAAGAAATCGTTAAAGTTGAAGACTAATAACGAGCCTTGAAAGGACATCTGAGTTGATCGGATGTTCTTTTTTGCATATCATCATAATACTACATGCTTGGAGGAACTACTATGTCTGAACTAAGTGACAAGATCAGATCAGAATTTAAGAAAGCCGATGATGAGCGGGATGCGCTTATGAATACCCCGGAGGATGTTGACCGCTGGGATAATATTGTATACGGACACGATGACCGGGAAATGCAGAAGCTTGATGTATACAGACCGAAGCAGGCGCAGGGAGAAGAGCTTCCGGTAATCATCAGCGTACACGGCGGCGGTTGGATGTACGGCGATAAGGAAAGATATCAGTACTACTGCATGAGCCTTGCCCAGAGAGGCTTTGCAGTTGTAAACTTCACCTACCGCCTTGCACCGGAGTATAAATTCCCGGCAATGCTGGAAGACCTGAATCTGGTTTGCAAATGGGTAATGAAGCGCGCTGGCCGTTTCCATTTTGATACAGAGCGTATTTTTGCAGTAGGAGACTCCGCAGGCGCTCATATTCTGGGACTTTATGCAGGCATCTGCACCAACCCGGCATATGCTGCAAATTATGACTTTACAGTTCCGGAGGGCTTTGCCCTGACTGCCATTGCTCTGAACTGCGGTGTGTACAGGATTTCAGACATGAATCCGGAAGATTTGACCATGCAGATCATGAAGGAGCTTCTGCCTCAGGGTGGAACAAAGGAAGAGCTTGAGAAAATTTGTGTTCTGGATACCATCACAGACGTTTATCCACCGGTATATTGTATGACTGCAGTTGCTGATTTTCTGAAAGATCAGGCTCCTGTACTGGTACAGAAGCTGATGGATAATAATGTTCCGTTTGTTTATCGTGTTTTCGGGGATAAGGTGAACAAGCTTGGCCATGTTTTTCACTGTGATATCAAGACAATCGACTCTGCACAGTGCAACGATGCGGAATGCGACTTCTTCCGGGAATTCTGTTTCTAACGAGATGTGTCTGCTATATGGACGGCATCATATAAAATCAGCTGTTTTTCACGGAAACCTGCGGTTCGCCACAGGTTTCTTGTTTTATTAGGAGGAATCCTATATGCTAGTAGCAGAAAGAACAATGACGAGAACTTATAGGAGAAGAAAGATGAACTGGCGGGCACCTGTACTTTTTATTCTGCTTGGCCTTTGTTTTCTGACAGGCGGGCAGACTGTGAAGGCAGATAATAAGGTGATTACAGATTTTTCCAGAATTTTTTACATACCGGCAGGAGCTATTCAAAAAGGAGCGAGCTTGCAGGAGCTAAGAGAAACCTATGATCTTATAAGCTGTAATGCCTATACGGATGAAGGCGAGGAGCTTACACTGAATGTAATCTGGGACTATTCCGGCATAAACGTACAAAAAGTGGGAGCTTATCAGATTACAGGGGCTCTGGAGCTTCCCGACGGATACGTCAGCAGTGTCCAGCTTCCGAACTGGACCGCAGAAATTTCTATTCAGAATCCAGGAGAGCCTGAGATTCAGGTATATTCCAGAATGATTTCTGCAGGACTTTACTATTTTCCCTGGATCATCAATCAGGATCCGGATACTATGGAAATCTGGATGCAGCCGGAAGGAGAAAACTGGATCAATATCAGTGAGGAAGGATACGGAATGTGCGACACAGACGGCATGTATCTTTCCTGTCAGAGTATGGTGAAAGGAAGAATCTATACCCTGACAGTGGTCTATAATACAGGGAAAACAAAAAATCTGAAATACCGCTATGCTTCAGACGGAACTTTGGAAATAATCAGCTATCAGCCCGGTCCTATTGGAAACAGTGCTGTCAGAGATACCACGATCCGTTCCTGCGAGTCTGTTAATGCAGACAGCCTGAAGCGCTGTAAGGCTTATGCGCTTGGCAAGGGGCAGAGCTTCTATGGGATAAAAAAGGATTTGGAGAAAAGCTTTCATATTCTTGGCAGCTCCCAGACAGAATATGAGGACAGTGTATCCAATCCATCTGTTGTATTGCCTTCTGTGTGGGATTTTAGCCAGGTAAATATTAATGCTCCAGGTGTTTACAAGGTAACAGGCAGCTTTCAGGCACCGGAAGGATACAGGCTGGATCAAAACCTAAAGCTTCCCTTGGCAGAGGCCTATATTACGGTTCAGCGCCCGGATGATCCGCAGGTGCAGACCTGCGCCATGACAGGCTCCGGGACTTTGTTTTTTCCAATGGTGCTTGATGGGTTTACAGATAGCCAGCTGAAAGAATTTTTGCCGGAGCTAAAATGTGGGGAGCAAAGGGTAAACCTAAGCTCAGATTACTGGTACATGCAAAGAAATGGACTGTATCTGAAGAAAGAAAATATGCAGCTGAATCGTGACTATAGTCTGCAAATCACATATCCAGGCGGCAAAACAGGTATTTATACCTTTCATTTTGATCAGGGATTCATTACAAATGATCACTGGTATGAGAGAAACTATGCAGATCGCGATGGCAAAGAGCTGCCGGATATAGATACCGGCACAGAGCGTGTGACAGATGTGACAGCTGTAATTGTAGGAAACCGCCTTGGGGTGCTTATGAGTGCTAATGTGGAGAAGATTCCTTTTGAGAATGAGGGGGTTCTGGTGCGGGTACCTACTGATGTGGTAAAAGACTGGAATGTGGGAGCTGAGGATAAGGTTGAGGTAAGTATTTCCAGAGAAGAAGAGGAGATATCCGTGAGCATTTCCAAAAACGGAGAAGAGATTATCAATATTCCAGGTGCTACCGTGGAGTTTCCTATCCAAAGCAGTTCCGGTTCCGGGATCTTGCTTACAGATTCCCAGGGGAATTCTTACACAGGTGCAGTCAATGAGATTCAGAATACAATAGTGATTCCCATAGATAAAACCGGGGAATATTCTGTGGAGGAGAAGACATCTGACGAAGAAAATACAGAAGCGGTGTCTGAAGAAAACGAAGAAGAGTCTCAGGAAGATACAGATACTTCTTCTGAAGAAGTATCTGAAGGAAGTGCAGAAACGGTGGAGGATAAAGGAAAAGACAAGAACCAGAAGAATTTGACGAAGCAGCATATAAAAACAACCGTTTGTATTGTGGCAATTGTAGTTTTGTTAATATTGTTATTGCTTTTGTCTTTGGGAAAAGGCAGAAGGCTCCGAAAGGAGGAACGGGGTGAAGGAGAACAAGACAGGTAAAAAAAGCAGGAAACTGCTTTGTGGAACTGTTATAATAACCATGATTTTTTCTCTCATGGTTTTTTATGTACTGTACTGCTCAAATAACAAATATATGACCCGGGAAGAAAAGGCTATACATGGGATCCTCTATGCAGATGG
>CAKRKL010000129.1 GCA_934358405.1 uncultured Blautia sp. | reverse complement strand
GGCGAAGCGGTTGACATGACAAATGCGGTAATCTGGGTAATTGGATTTGTACTCTATAGAATTTTAATGAGGATTGACATTCCGGTTGGAAATACACTGCCGGATATGGTGGTCACCATTTTGATCTGCATGGTTGTAAGAAATGTTATAAAGAGTAAAAAAACATTCTAAATCATTTTCTCATTTCTATATAGCCCCTTATTGCACAAAAAAGCGAAGAAGCTGATAAAATTTGCTTCTTCGCTTTTTATTATTACAGTATTCTTCATTGCTGCTTTTTACTGCAGCCTTTCGCGTTTTACGCTTCCGTTTCTTCCAGCGTTACTTCCACAACTGTGTCTCGCTCATCCGGAAGAGGATAGCAGTCACATGTAACCGGATTCAGGAAGAAGAACTTGTTCTGTGCATATTCCTTCAAGTTCCAGTAATCCGCCAGTTTCACTTCGGAGTTATCGCTGACACGGCGAAGCTTCTTAATCTTGCCATGAATTCCGGTAAGCGGAATCGCACCAGCCTGAGCCTCCATTACATGAGCATAAATCTTATTTCCATTGCGGGTGTAACGTCCCCACTCCGGTTTGTCAATTCCAGCATAGCCACAACCGTATATACTTCTGGAATTTTCATCCATCCATTCTCCTACTTCTTCCAGGATCCTTACAGATTCCTTCGGAATACGGCCCTTTGCATCCGGCCCCACGTTCAGGAGAAGGTTTCCCCCCTTGCTTACACACTCAACCAGCATGCGGATAACCATCTGCGCTGATTTGTAATGATGGTCACAGGAGCAATAGCCCCAGTTGTTATTTAATGTAATACATGCTTCCCACGGCACCGGATCTCCCAGCTCATTGCGGATTCCAGCCGGTGGAATCATCTGCTCCGGAGAAGCGAAATCGCCGGAATATTCCGTTGGATTGGCTGTAAGGATAGAACCGGAATCCTCAGCACTTCCCTCCAGACGATTATCAATGATCAGCCATGGCTGAATGGAACGCACCATGGAAATCAGTTCCTGGGCTTTCCATTTATCACATTTCATATTTCCATAGGAGAAGTCAAACCACATTAAATCCAGTTTTCCATAATTTGTCAGAAGCTCTTTGATCTGACCGAACATGAATTCCAGATAACGGTCAAAATTGCGGTTTTCATTTGAACATTCCGGATGATTACGCATTGGATGATGCATATCACCATAATGAGGGAAGTCCGGATGACGCCAGTCAATAATAGAGAAATACAGACCAACCTTAATTCCTTCCTCACGGAATGCCTCCAGGAATTCTTTCACAAGATCTCTGTGGCAGGCAGCATTCATGGAATTGTAATCTGTAAGCTTTGTGTCATACAGGCAGAATCCGTCATGATGCTTTGCGGTGAGTACTGCATATTTCATGCCGGCCTTTTTTGCAAGACGTGCCCATTCCCTTGGGTTATAATTCTCTGCAAAAAATTCTTCTGTAAGATAACAGTAGTCCTCATGAGGAATCTGCTCTACACTTCTCACCCATTCTCCACGAGATGGAATTGCATAAAGCCCCCAATGAATAAACATGCCGAAACGGGCATCCTGATACCATTTCGTACGCTTTGTTCTTTCTTCGATCACTTTGTTCATAGGTTCGTTCTCCTTTTTAGAGAAATCTTCAGTTATATCAACCCTTTACAGCACCGATCATAACGCCCTTTACAAGATGCTTCTGTACAAAAGGATATAACAGCATAACAGGCAGACAAGCTACAACAATTGTAGAATACTTCAAAAGCTCAGACATACCCTGAAGCTTTGCCAGGTTGGAAGCATCTCCGATCTGAGTCATATCTACCTGATTCTGAATCAGGATCTGCTTCATGATAATTGTCAGCGGCTGCAGAGTATCTTTTCTAAGATAAAGCATAGCGTCAAAATAGTTGTTCCACTTGGCAACACCATAATACAGTGTCATAACTGCCATGATCGGTTTACACAGAGGAACAATGATACTTATAAAATATTTCCACGGTGTACAACCATCAATCTGGGCCGCTTCATACATTTCATCCGGGATACTGTTTACAATATAGGTACGGCAGATGATCATGTTATATGTAGACATTGCTGTAGGAATGATCATTGCCCAACGAGTATCTGTAAGTCCCAGGTTGTTTACCAGAATATAGTTCGGTACAAGACCGCCACTGAAGTACATGGTAAAGATGAAGAAAAATGCAAAGAAGTTTCTTGCTTTAAATTCTTTTCTGGAAAGTGGGTATGCACAGAGCATGGTCATAACCAGGTTCACTGCTGTTCCCACAAACAGATAGAAGAATGAGTTCAAAAATCCAATAAGGATCTTTTTATTTTTGAATACGGCTTCATAACCCTTTAAGGTCGGGCGAACCGGGAAAATATAAACCTGTCCGCTGATAACAGCCTGAGGATCAGAAAAGGATGCAGCTACAATATAAAGAACCGGATAAAGCACAATGATAAGAATCAATGTAAGTACCGTGTAGTTAACAATATCAAAGATTTTATCCTCAGGACGCATATTTCTGAATTTAACTTTCTTTTCCATAATACATCCCCCTTACCACAAGCTGGTCTCAGTTACCTTCTTACAGATCTTATTAACAGCAATAAGCATTGCGAAGGAAACTAAAGACTGGAACAAACCGGCTGCCGTTGAGAATCCGAAGTTGGAGTTAACAACACCGATCTTATATACATAGGTTGAAATAACTTCTGAAACACTACCGTTCATAGAGTTCTGCATCAGGAATACTTTATCAAATCCAATGCTTACTACGTTTGCGCAGTTGAAGATCAGCATGGTGATAACGGTTGGAAGGATTGCAGGAATATCAACATGGATGATTCTCTGCATTCTGGTAGCACCATCGACGATCGCTGCTTCCTGAAGCTCCGGACTTACACCGGACAATGCCGCAATAAATATAATAGATGAATATCCCGCCGTCTGCCACAAGGAGCTCCATACATAAAGATGCCGGAACATAGTGGCTTTTCCGAAGAAGTTGATCGGCTTGAATCCAATTTTTGTCAAAAGAACATTGATAATACCGGTACGAAGATCCATCATCTGCATCATCATACCAACCAGGACAACGGCTGAAATAAAGTATGGTGCATAGGTAACCATCTGGATCAGTTTACGATATTTCACATGGCGCATTTCATTTAATCCGATTGCAAGAAGAATCGGAAGCGGGAAGTTTACAAGCAGTGTGTAAACACCCAGAATAAGAGTGTTCTTAATAACGGTAACACTGGATTTGGAAGTCAGGAACTGTACAAACCATTTCATTCCCACCCAGTCACTTCCAATAATTCCTTTCTTAGGACTATAGTCTTTAAATGCAAGGACGATGCCTCCCATTGGGATATATGCAAAAATGAATGCATAAATAACCGGTATTGCTATGATCAGCCAAAACTGCCAGTTATTGGATTTGATCTTATTTCCCGGAGCTGGGCTGTATTTTTTATTCTTTTTGCCCATATTTTTTCCTCCTGTTCTTTACTACACCATTTGCATCCGCAAAAGGGCTTTTCTGAGAAAAAGAGGCCGCTGCACTCAGGCAGCAGCCCCTTTCAGATAAATCAATAGTTTTTGAAACAGCTTTTCTTTATTCAGCAGCACCAGTACTGCGTGCATAAGCGGAATCATACATAGCAAGGAGATCTGAAAGACCTGCTTTATCAACAGAATCTACATAGCTGTCCCAGTCTCCGTCAATATCCATAGCACCTGTGATAAATCCAACTGTGGACTCTTCAATGATCTTCTCAATCTCTACTGCAACTACAGATACATCGCTGGACTCTTCATCTGTGATCTTCAGTTCATCATACAGTTCAATATTGCTTGTTCCTGCATATGGCTCATAGAGCTCTGCACTTGCATCATAGAGAAGCTTCTCAAGACCTTCCGGTTTTGTAACATCAACATCAGGATCAACAGCGGAGCCTAAACGATAGGATGCCGGAGCTACACGGATACCGATATCCTGCCAGTCATGATTCTGTGTCTCAGAGGTATAACGGTTCAGAACCTCATATGCAGCAGGCTCACCATTTAAGCCAACCTTACCTTCCGGATTAAGAACCCAGTCAGTTCCTTCTTCAGCACCAAACTGAGAGCAAAGGTCACCAGTTGCACTGTAGAAGAAGTCTACCCAACGAAGAGCTGCCTCTGGATTCTCACATTTGTCTGTGATTGCAAATGCACCGCTGCTTACGCCTGGGTTCGGAGACTGGTATGCAATTCTTGTTCCGTCTGGTCCTTCGATCGGAGCCATGCATACATAATCCTTGTAGAAATCAGGATTTGTAGCCGCATCAATACCATCAGAAATAGTACCAAGTGTGAAGAACAGTACCGGCTCATCTGGCTGGTTGATCAGAGTTTTCATCTGCTCAGCAGTCTGAGTAAAATCACCATCATAAAGAGCACCCATATCATAGAGACTCTTCATGTATTTCAGACCTTCTTTATATTCATCTGTTGTACCTACGCAGATTGCTTTACCTGTTTCTTTATCTCTTGCTACAGTATCTCTTACACCAAGAGTAGAGGATTTACCTGGCATTAAGGTAAATGCATCAAAGAGCCAGTCCTGCATACGGCTGAACCATCCCTGTGCAGCACCTGCTACAGCGATACCGGTTGGTTTGTACTCCATGAATTTCTCACAAACATCGTAGAATTCCTGTGTAGTTGTCGGGATCTCAACACCCATCTCATCCAGGTAACGTTTGTTTACCCACATTTTTCTTCCATACTGGCAGTGGTAGCAAACATTGATATTAGCGAGGGAATAGATCTTACCATCAGCCTCACGTGTCATATCAAGTCCATACTCTTCCATTGTCTTCAGATAATTAGGAACGTTCTCTTCTGTCAGATAATCATCCAGCGGAATGATCATTCCTTCTTTTACACCATATTTTGCAAGGTTAGGTGATACACCTAAGATTACATCCGGATAATCGCCGGACTGAAGCATCATGTTCAGTTTGTCTTCCCAGTCATCACGTCCACCGGTCATAAAGTTCATGTTGATGCCGGTCAGCTCTTCCATGTATTTGGTGAAATCGTTTGTCTGAATGTCCTCTACGTTCGGCATGGTCATTGTGAACACATCCATATCAAGTGTTCCATCTTTCACTACCGGATAGGTTCCACCTGGATTCAGCTCCACGTCGTCCGCAAATACAGTTGTTGCACTCATCCCCATAATCATGGATGCAGCAAGTGCCAGAGACAATACTTTTTTCTTCATTGTTTACAGCCTCCTTCTTTCTTTTTCCTTTTTTTATTTTTCACTGTTAGCATTGATGAC
>CAKRKL010000128.1 GCA_934358405.1 uncultured Blautia sp. | reverse complement strand
GATCCTGTGATTGCAAGGATCATCCGCAACAGAGATATAACAGGCGATGAAGCAATTGAAGAGTATCTGAACGGAACTCTGGCAGATATTCCGTCCTGGAAGCTTTTGAAGGATATTGATAAAGCAGTGGAAATTATTTCCGGAAAAATAGATACAGGGACAAAAATACGGATTATAGGAGATTATGATATTGACGGAGTGACGGCTACTTATATTCTTCTCAAAGGCTTCAAACGCCTTGGAGCAAATGCAGACACATATATTCCTGACCGGGTGGCAGATGGCTATGGGATTCATGATCACCTGATCCAGAAAGCCCGTGAAGATGGAATCGATACTATTGTGACCTGCGACAACGGCATTTCCGCATCCGCTCAGATTGCTTATGCAAAGGAACTGGGCATGACAGTGGTGGTGACCGATCACCATGAGGTGCCTTTTACAGATACAAAAAAAGGAAGAAGCTATCTTCTTCCACCGGCGGATGCCGTTATCAATCCCAAACAGCCAGACTGTACATATCCGAATAAAAATATCTGCGGTGCCGTAGTGGCAATGAAGCTGGTATTTGCTCTTTATCAGAAATACAAAATTCCGGAAATCGAGAAGGAAGATTTTCTGGAGCCTGCAGCAATTGCTACAGTAGGTGATATTATGGATCTCCAGGGAGAAAACCGTATACTGGTAAAGGAAGGTCTTGCCCGTTTGCCTCATACCAAAAACAAAGGACTGAAAGCGCTGATTCGTGCAATTGGTCTGGAAGACCAGAAAATCAGCTCTTATGACATAGGCTTTCGGCTTGGTCCCTGCATCAATGCAAGCGGAAGACTGGATACAGCAATGCGTTCCTTGGCACTTTTGCAGTCAGAGGATGAAACAGAGGCTGCAAAGCTTGCCGGTGACCTGAAAGCGCTGAACGACAGCCGTAAAGCACTGACAGAAAAAGGAACTGAAGAGGCGTATCATCTGATTGATAACAGTGAACTTAAAAATGATAAAGTAATGGTGGTGTTTTTGCCGGAATGCCATGAAAGCCTTGCCGGAATAATTGCCGGAAGGATCCGGGAAAAATATCACAAGCCTGCCTTTGTTCTTACAAGAGGCGAGAAATCCCTGAAGGGCAGCGGCAGATCTACAGAAAGCTATTCCATGTATGAGGAACTGGTAAAATGCGACAGTCTTCTGATACAATATGGCGGCCATCCTATGGCAGCCGGTCTTTCCATTAAGGAAGAAAATGCAGAAGAATTCCGCCGTATGCTTAATCGTAACTGCACCCTGACAGAAGAAGATATGATTCCCAAAATTGTAATCGATGTTCCTATGCCGGTTTCTTATATAAACGAAGAACTGGTGGAACAGCTGTCTGTTCTGGAGCCTTTTGGAAAAGGAAATACAAAGCCCCTTTTTGCCCAAAAAAATCTTCGTGTATTAAAAGTGGGAATATATGGAAAGAATCAAAATACAGTAAAGCTGCAGCTGATGGATCCTTCAGGCACTGTGATGGATGGTCTTTACTGGGGCGAGGCAAAGGAGTTTGCAGATTTTGCAAGATCCCACGAGACAATTTCTGTTACCTATTATCCAAGAATCAATTCTTATATGGGAAGGGAATCTTTGCAAATTGTTATACAAAATTACTGTGCATAGGCGAATAATCATGTAAAACCACGAAAAATGCAGTATTTGCAGGGAGCATGTCGGTTTGACATTGATTCTACAGGCAAAAAGTGTTATACTAAAGAATAATTATGATGCCAGGGGTGGCTGCTGCTTTCCCTTAACATTCATTTATCTGAGGAGGCTCTTTATGAAAAGAATAGAGGAATATGTAAGAAGCATACCGGATTTTCCGGAACCGGGAATAATTTTCAGAGATGTGACAAGTATCCTTCAGGATGCAGACGGTCTGAAGCTTGCAATTGATTCCATGCAGGCTTGTCTGAAGGATGTTGACGTAGATGTGGTGGTAGGCACTGAATCACGTGGGTTTATTTTCGGAATGCCAATCGCTTACAATCTTCACAAGCCATTTGTTCCGGTTCGTAAGAAGGGAAAGCTTCCATGTGAGACAATTTCTGCAAGCTACGACCTGGAATATGGCAAGGCAGAGATCGAGATCCATAAGGATGCCATTAAGCCAGGACAGAAGGTTGTAATCATCGATGATCTGATTGCTACAGGCGGTACTGTTGAGGCTGCTGCGAAGCTGATCGAGCAGTTGGGCGGTGAGGTTGTCAAGATCGTATTCCTCATGGAGCTTGCAGGTCTTGAGGGACGTAAGAAGCTGGAGAAATATGATGTGGCTTCTGTGATTTGTTACGAAGGAAAATAAGTAGAGGAATCTGTTTCGCCATATTGCCGGTCATGGATCATGAGGGCAAATGCTGGCGCAGATAGTACTAAAACAGGCAGGTGTAAATTATGGCTGATGTTATTACAGAGAAGGGCGGGGCACCCGAAATGTCCCGGGAAGACATGGAAAAGCTGGAATCTGTGAAGAAAGCAGACGCAGCTGTGAAATCCATGCATGACTTTACAAGCCCTGAAGTATTATATAATGAGCTGATCGCCAGCATTAAGAAATATCATCCTTCTACAGACATTACGCTGATCCAGAAGGCATATGAGACTGCGCGGGAAGCTCACAAGGATCAGAAGAGAAAGTCCGGAGAGCCTTATATCATTCATCCTTTATGTGTAGCTATTATTCTGGCAGATCTGGAGCTGGATAAGGAGACCATTGTTGCAGGACTTCTCCACGATGCTGTGGAGGATACCTGGATGACTTGCGAGGAGATTACAAAGGAATTCGGACCTGAGGTGGCTCTTCTGGTTGACGGTGTGACCAAAATCGGACAGCTGTCTTATTCGAAAGACAAAGTGGAAATGCAGGCAGAGAGCCTTCGCAAGATGTTTCTTGCCATGGCCAAGGACATCCGTGTTATTCTGATCAAGCTTGCAGACCGTCTTCACAATATGCGCACGCTTCAGTATATGACTCCTGAGAAGCAGAAGGAGAAGGCAAGGGAGACCATGGACATTTATGCGCCAATTGCCCAGCGTCTTGGTATTTCCAAGATCAAGGTAGAGCTAGATGATCTCTCCTTGAAGTATCTGAAGCCGGATGTATATTATGATCTGGTAGAGAAGGTGGCTCTTCGCAAAAGTGTCCGTGAGGAATTTGTGGGCAGCATTGTAAAGACAGTGAAGCAGCACATGGTAGAGGCTGGCATTAAGGCACAGGTAGACGGGCGAGTGAAGCATTTTTTCAGCATCTATAAGAAGATGGTGAACCAGAATAAGACTATTGACCAGATTTATGATCTTTTCGCAGTTCGTATTCTGGTGGATACGGTAAAGGACTGCTATGCAGCACTTGGTGTGATCCATGAAATGTACAAGCCCATTCCCGGACGATTTAAGGATTATATTGCGATGCCTAAGCCAAATATGTACCAGTCCTTGCATACTACCTTGATCGGACCAAACGGGCAGCCCTTTGAGATCCAGATCCGAACCTTTGAGATGCATAAGACAGCAGAGTATGGTATTGCTGCGCATTGGAAATATAAAGAAGCCTCTGACGGCAAGTCCTCCTCCGGCAACCGTGAGGAAGAGAAATTAAACTGGCTGCGCCAGATTCTGGAGTGGCAAAGAGACATGTCCGATAATAAGGAATTTATGAGCCTTCTCAAGAATGATCTGGATTTGTTTGCAGACAGTGTATATTGTTTTACCCCTCAGGGAGATGTGAAGACACTTCCAAACGGTTCCACACCAATTGACTTTGCGTACAGCGTACATAGTGCTGTAGGAAATAAGATGGTAGGAGCCCGTGTAAACGGCAAGCTGGTTCCCATTGAGTACCGGATCCAGAATGGTGACCGTATTGAGATCATTACTTCCCAGAATTCCCAGGGACCAAGCCGGGACTGGCTTAAGGTAGTAAAGAGTACCCAGGCGAAGAATAAGATCAACCAGTGGTTTAAGAAGGAGCTGAAGGAAGATAATATTCTGAAGGGCAAGGAAATGCTGGCTCAGTATGCCAAGAGTAAGGGCTTTAAGTTTGCCAATTATACCAAGCCTCAGTATCTGGAAGCTGTCATGCGCAAGTATGGCTTCCGTGACTGGGAATCTGTACTGGCTGCTATCGGACACGGAGGCCTGAAAGAGGGACAGGTATTCAATAAGCTTGTAGAGGCTTACGATAAAGAAAATAAGAAGAACCTTACAGATGAGGAGGTTCTGGAAGCAGCATCAGCAGAGAATCAGGATAAGAATCATCACGCTAAGTGTAAGAGTGGTATTGTGGTGCGTGGGATACATGATGTGGCAGTTCGTTTTTCTAAATGTTGCAATCCAATCCCGGGAGACGAAATCGTGGGATATGTGACAAGAGGTCGAGGCGTTACTATCCACCGAACGGATTGCGTCAATGTAATGAATATGTCTGAGATGGACAGAAACCGACTTCTGGAGGCAGAATGGCAGGAGCCAGAGACCAAGCAGGATGAGCATTATATGGCAGAAATCAATGTTTATGCCAATAACCGTACCGGTCTTCTGGTGGACATTTCCAAGATTTTTACAGAGCGCAAGATTGATATCCGCAATATTAACTGCCGCACCAATAAACAGGAGAAGGCCACTATTTCTGTAAGCTTTAATGTCAGCTGTAAGGAAGAACTGAATTCTCTCATTGAGAAGATCCGCCAGCTGGAGAGTGTTATAGATGTGGAGAGAACTACAGGCTGATAAAGCTTGGAGAAATCTGCAGATATAAATCAAAGGACAATGAAAGGAAACGATATGAGCAAACTTGAATTACAGCAGTGCGTTCTTGGTCCTGTGTATACGAATTGTTATATTGCAAAAAATAAAGAGACAGGTGAAGCACTGATCATTGATCCTGCAGCTTCACCCTCCAAAATATATCAGAAGGTGGAAGCTATGGGTGCGAAGCCTGTGGCGGTTCTTCTTACTCATGGACATTTTGACCACATCATGGCAGTGGAGGCAGTGCGGGAACGATATCATATCCAGGTCTATGTCTGCAGGCAGGAAGAGGAAATGCTCCGTGAGCCGTCTTTAAATATGACAGACCAGATAGGAAACTCCTGCTCCGTACAGCCGGATGTACTCCTGGATGATCTGCAGGTATTTGAAGCAGCCGGATTTTCCATTCAGATACTTCATACCCCGGGACATACCAGGGGAAGTGTCTGCTATTATTTGAAAGAGGAAGGCGTTTTGTTCAGCGGAGACACCTTATTCTGCGGTTCTGTAGGCAGAACGGATTTTCCGGGAGGAAGTGCAAGTCAGATCCGTGATAGCCTGCACAGACTGTTATCCGCTTTGCCGGA
>CAKRKL010000127.1 GCA_934358405.1 uncultured Blautia sp. | reverse complement strand
TTCGTGGCACCGGGACCGCTTGTAACAAGACAAACGCCAACCTTGCCTGTAGTACGGGCATAAGCATCTGCTGCGTGCACCAGTGCCTGTTCATGGCGGGGAAGGATTACTGTAATATCGTCCTGCTTATATAGTTCGTCGCTGATATCAATGGTGCATGCTCCGGGATAGCCGAAAATATATTCTACACCTTCTTCTTTCAGTGCCTTTACCAGCAATTTATTGCCTGATATCTGTTTCATTTGGTGATGCTACCTCCTTCTTGCCAGAAATTGAAGCAACTGGCTTATTATTATAAAAAAAATACGCTCGTAAGAGCGTTATTGTCTTCATGAATTATTATACATTTTATAAAAGAAAGTGTCAATAAATCCGAGAAAATATACAGAGTTGGAGACAAAAAATATGGTGAGAAAAAGGGTTGGCAACTGGTAAAAATGCAGATTTTGTGATAAGATAGACAGAACAAAATCTTTTTGAAGATAAAAGAAAGGCGATAGATCGTGGAACTGAATAAAGAGAACATGAGAAAGATACGGTGGCTGATTGCATTTGCTGTGCTTCTTTATCTGGGGGTACAGAATCTTGCTGTGGTTCTGAAATATGTAAAGCTTTTGTGGGGGCTGCTTCTGCCTTTTGTATTGGGAGGCGCTATGGCATTTGTATTGAACGTGCCTATGTCTTTTATAGAACGACATCTTTTCGGAAAAGTAAGAGAAAAGAACAATAAAGCAGGGAAAGCTGCTTCGAAGCTTGCAAGACCTGTAAGTCTGGTACTTTCCATTGTATTTGTGATTTTGCTGATACTGATCGTGGTGCTGGTTGTAGCCCCTGAGCTTGGTACAACCTTAGTAAGCGTAGTGAAGAAGGTGGAGGAAGATATTCCTCTTGCCCAGAAGTGGATTACAGATACCTTCAATGGAGATTCTGAAATCGTAAAATGGGCATCAGCCATTGAAATTGATCCGCAGAAGATCCTTGATTCTATAGTGAGTGTGCTGAAAAACGGAGCCGATAATCTGGTATCCTCCACCATAACTGTAACTATGGGAATTGTAAGTATGGCAGTGAATTTTGCAATTGGATTTGTGTTTGCCTGCTATGTGCTTCTGCAGAAAGAAAAGCTTGGAAAACAGGTTCTGAAAGCTACATATGCTATTTTGCCGGTAAAAGTAGTGGAATATCAAAGCCATGTGTGTACACTGGCAAGTAAAATATTTGCAAGCTTTATTACAGGGCAATGTATTGAGGCAGTCATTCTGGGAAGCATGTTCTTTGTAACCATGACCATCGGCAGATTTCCGTATGCAATGCTCATCGGGGTACTGATCAGTTTTACTGCACTGATTCCTGTGTTCGGAGGAATTATCGGCTGCTGGGTGGGATTTTTTCTGATTCTTATGGTAAGTCCGCTGAAGGCGTTCATGTTTCTGGGCTTGTTTGTGATCCTGCAGCAGATTGAAGGCAATCTTATTTATCCTCATGTGGTTGGGAATTCTGTAGGGCTTCCGGCTATCTGGGTATTGGTGGCGGTGACGCTTGGCGGAAATCTTATGGGAATCGTGGGAATGCTGATTTTTATTCCATTGGTTTCCGTATTATATGCTCTGTTTCGTGAATGGGTATATGCAAGATTAGATAAGAAAAAAGTGAAGATTCAATAAAATAAAGCTATCCTGACAAGTACAGGGCTTTGGCACTGCAGCTTGTTTGGATAGCTTTATTTTTTGTTTTTTAACCGGCTTCAGAAAATGCTCAGAACAACATTTGCCAATCCGCATAAAACCATTGCCAATATAGGGTTTAATTTGAATTTCCGAAGTAGTATCATGGCAATTCCAAAAAACAGGATCATCTGCACCTGAACGTTCTGACGAAGAAAATTGACAGTTCCATCTATGAAAAAGGATGAAATTAAAATGGTTACACCTGCTTTTGCAATCATTGCTACAACTGCCGGACGGAGAGAAGCCAATGTACCCTGAAGCAATGACATATTCCGGTACTTCATGTAAACATGGGCAAGAAGAGTTACCACAATGCAGGATGGGAGAATACAGCCCAAGGTGGCAACCACGGCGCCGAAGACGCCTGCAATCTGCATTCCTACAAATGTGGCAGAATTTACCGCAATTGGTCCGGGTGTCATTTCAGCAATAGTTATCAGATCTGTAAAGGAACCCATGGAAAGCCAGCCGTGTAATGTTACTACCTGTTCCTGTATCAGCGGCATTGCGGCATAGCCGCCGCCAAAGCTTAAGGCACCAATCTGAAGGAAGCTTAAGAAGAGCTGAAGATATATCATTTGTTCCTTCCTCCTTTGATGATTGTCCGTACCATTCCAAATACAGCAACTGAAAGTATGATAAAAATAATATTAACGTTTAAAAAGTAACTAAGACAGAAGCTGATGATCATAATTGCCACATTTATCCAGTCTTTTGATTTTACAACATTTTTTCCCATATCGTAAACTACAGAAATAATAACCGCACCAACACCTGCAGTCATACCTTTCAATAGAGCAGCAATATAATAGTTAGAACGAAATGCATCGTAAAACACAGAAATCACTGATAGAATTATCATAGGTGGAATGATCGCACCAAGGACAGACAACAGTACTCCCGGTATGCCGGCAAGCTTATACCCTACAATGATAGCCCCGTTTACTGCGATTGCTCCTGGTGAAGACTGGGCAATTGCCACCAGATCCAGCATTTCTTCCTCTTCGATCCAGTGATACTGGTCTACAAATTTTTCTTTCAACAAGGTGACGATTACATAACCGCCGCCGAAGGTGAATGTGCTGAGATATAAACAGGAAAAAAATAATTTCCGCAATACATATCCTTTATTCCTGGTTTCTTTTTCCATTTTCATGCTCCTGCTAATGAAAAATTTTTATTCATGAAAAATCTTTATGGTTCCCCCGTCTTCCTCATCCAGCCAGCCTATGGTATCCCAGATTCGCTGTCCGTTATTGGACTGGGGAGCGCCGGGGGTACTGCGACCGTTTTCGATGTAGCCTTTTAATATTTCTTTCAGTTCGCTGGCAAGTTCCAGATGCTCTTCTATAACATTTCGGCGTTCGCTGATATCCATGGAAAGATCATAAAGCTGGAATCTGGGTGCTGATGGATCCTCCTTTCCCGGAACCGGATCTGACCAGCCGCCGGAGCCGGGACAAAGCTCTAATTTAAACTGTCCTCTTCGAATGGACAAAGAACCGTCAATACTCTGATGGACAATATCCTTTCTTACTTCCGGATTTTCCGGAGATTTCCAGAGCGGCAGGTTGCTTACACTGTCTTCGGCACAGGTATCAGGAAGCTTTACATCCAGAATTTCTGCCATTGTTGCCATAAGATCAGAGAGGCAGACAATTCGGTCACAGCGTCCACCGGCTTTGATAGTTTCCGGCCACTGTACGATCAGCGGGATACGATGTCCGCCCTCATAAATATCTGCTTTTGTTCCACGGAATACATAGCTGGGGTTATGCCCCTTAGCTTTTAGCTCTTCATAATTGGCCATAGGAGAACAGCCATTATCTGAAGTATAAATCAAAATTGTATTTTTGAAAAGACCGGTTTCCTTCAGCTTGTCTGCGATTCTTCCTACTATATGATCGCAGTGGAGAACAAAGTCACCGTATTCATTTGTGCCGGATTTGCCCTGAAATTCCGGTGCCGGAAGAATAGGAGTATGAGGCGCCGGCATGGGGAAGTACAGGAAAAACGGTTCCTCTTTATATTCTTCGATTTTTTCCAGCACCTTATCAGTCAGTTCATCTAATACATTTTCGTGGTGAAAGGTTTTTCCGGTAGGACCTTTTCGCCAGTATTTTTTTCCGGTTCCGACGGTTTCTCTGTCAGGAAGCTCTGTAAAACGGTCATTTTCAATATAAATATAAGGCGGCATATCCAGAGAACCGCTGATGCCGAAGAAATAGTCAAAACCATTTGTTATAGGAGAATCCTTTACAGGAGCACTGTAGTCCACTCCCTTGCAGGCATCAAAATCTGGAAGCTCTTTAAAATCCGGTGTCTTGGTGAAATTCATTCCCAGATGCCATTTTCCTATCATTGCAGTATGGTAACCTTGCTCCTGGAAAAGATTTGCCACTGTTTTTCTTCCTTTTTCCAGAAGAGGTTCAGAATAGCCGCCAACTACACTGGATTTCAGACGTGATCTCCAGTTATAGCGGCCGGTCAGAATGCTGTACCTGGAAGGCGTGCATACAGCAGAGGATGAATGCGCATCTGTAAAACGCATACCATTTTCGCACATGCTGTCTAAATTTGGCGTTGTAAAAGGACAATTCTCATTAAAAGAGCTGATATCTCCATATCCCATATCATCTGCAAGGATATAGATCACGTTTGGTTTCTGATTCATCTTACATTCCTCCGATTCTCTGCTTTTTACAAACATTATCACAAATTTTCCATAAAAAGTCAAACAACAGCCATACTATTCTTGCTATTTTCCGACATGGGATTTATACTTAAAAATGAGAATTATTTCTCTTGAAAGGAGTTTTTATTTATGCTGCCGATCAATGTACTTTTAAAGCCAGCGTCCAGTCTCTGCAATATGAGCTGTGATTACTGCTTTTATTGTGATGAAGCAAGCAAGCGGGAAATTGCATTTTATGGGTTTATGGAAGAAAATACTTTGAAAAATATAATTCGCCGGACCCTTTCCAGGGCAGAAAAAACAGCAGCTTATGCCTATCAGGGGGGAGAACCCACGCTTCGAGGGCTGGATTTTTTTCGAAAGGCTGTAAAATACCAGAACCAGTACAATAAAAATCATGTTTTTATATCTAACGCTCTGCAAACAAACGGCTTTGCACTGAATGAAGAATGGTGCCGGTTTTTAAGTGAAAATCATTTTCTGGTGGGACTTTCCGTTGACGGAACAGAAGAAATCCATAATGCTCATCGGCACGACAAAGCCGGGAACGGTACATATGCCAGAATCAGGCAGGCTGCTAAACTTATGGATCAGTATCAGGTTGAGTATAATATTCTTACTGTTGTTACTTCTGATGTGGCAGAACATATTGAAGAAATTTATGAAGAATATAAAAGAAACGGTTGGAACTATCAGCAGTATATTCCTTGTCTGGATCCAATAGGAGAGGGGCATGGAAAGAATGCCTATGCGCTGACTCCGGATCAGTATGGTTCTTTTTTGATCCGTCTTTTCCGTTTGTGGTACAGAGATCTTCAAATAGGGTGCCAGCCCTTTATTCGTACATTTGAAAATTATATAGCTTTGGCTGCCGGATATCAGGCAGAGGTTTGTGAGCAGCGTGGAATCTGTGGGCTTCAGTATGTGGCGGAAGCCGATGGAAGTGTATATCCCTGTGATTTTTATATGCTGGATGAGTATCGCCTGGGGAATTTTAATCAGGATT
>CAKRKL010000126.1 GCA_934358405.1 uncultured Blautia sp. | reverse complement strand
AAACAGCGAGGCAGCCGCAGCTGTCTCGCCGTTAAAATCCAATTTATAATGATACTTCCAGACTACAGGTCTGCTTAATCATTCTTCACAACACCCTCCATCATGCATTCCCGAAGAAGTACAAGCGCACTGGCCACCGCCTGCTGACGGACTTTGGTTCTGTTCCCGGTAAAATGATACTCCCTAGTAATGGTCTGTCCATTATAGCAGCAGCCCATAAATACGGTACCAACCGGAGTCTCCTTTGTTCCACCGTCAGGACCTGCAAGCCCTGTAACAGAGAGACAGATATCTGCATCAGAATTTGTACAGCCACCCTTAGCCATCTCTTTGGCACACTTGGCAGAAACAGCACCTTCTGTCTTTAACGTGGATTTCTTCACACCAAGGCATTTCCTCTTGGCACGATTGCTATAAGTTACAAAGCCATGGGTAAATACCTGGGAAGCACCCGGCACATTTACAATACGAGCCGCTATAGCACCGCCTGTGCAGGATTCTGCAAGTGCCAGTGTCAGTTCCTGATCTCTTAGCATATCCACTACAGACTCTTCCAGAGTTTTCTCAGCCTCAAGAGCAAAAATATTCTTGCCAAAGCGTCCCTTTAACTCCCTTATTACCGGCTTGATCAGCTTCCTGCATTCCTTCTCGTCTTCACCCTTGGCTGTAATCCGAAGGTGAACCTCTCCTGTTTTGGCATAAGGAGCAATTGTGGGATTGGTCTGAGATGCGATCATGTCCTGAATGTCTTCTGCAACCTGGCTTTCTCCGATTCCGCAGATCTTAACCACCTGGGAGCAGATCATCTCCGGCTGCTTTTGGCGAAGATAGGGAAATACAGATTCTTCAAACATAGGAATCAGCTCATTAGGCGGTCCCGGAAGAAGAATGGCAGTTTTGCCGTTTTTCTCTATGATCAGTCCGGGAGCTGTGCCATTATGGTTGTCAATTACAAGGGCTCCCTTAGGCACCTGTGCCTGCTTATAATTATTGGTGGTAATCCGTCTGTCCGGATGATTCTTCTCATATTCCTTCATGTAGCGCTCAATGCGCTTACGGGAATGAGGATCCTCTTCAAGGGGCAGCTCCATTACCTCAGCACAAACCTCTTTGGTCAGGTCATCCTCCGTAGGTCCAAGACCTCCTGTAAGGATCACCACGTCTGAGCGTTCCAGGGCGGAAGCAATCACAGCCTTCATTCTGTCATGATTATCTCCCACCACCGTTTCATAGTAAACAGACAGGCCAAGCTGCGCCATCTGTTCAGACAGATAGGCACTGTTGGTATTTACAATGTTGCCAAGTAATATTTCGGTTCCTACAGCTACAAGTTCTGCAATCATTCGTGTACCTCTTTTCTAATTCGCCGGGATTACTCCTGCATAGAAATCACGTTTTTGTTCTGTACAATGTATGTGATCAGGGAGATCACTGTCAGAGCCAGTGACAGCCACACAAAAATGTCAGCCAGAACACCAAAGATTCCGCCATAATTCAGAATCAGTAATATAATCATAACCATCTGGGAAGCAGTCTTGAATTTGCCCCAGTAATTGGCCGCGATCACAATTCCATTCTCAGCTGCAATCAGTCTGAAGCCGCTGATAATAAATTCTCTTGCAATAACAATAATAACCATCCATGCAGGCAGACGGCCCAGCTCGATCATACAGATCAAAGCAGAGCATACAAGAAGCTTGTCTGCAAGGGGATCCATAAATTTACCGAAATTGGTAACCAGATTGTTCTTACGTGCCAGACGACCGTCAAACCAGTCTGTAATACTTGCCACAGCAAAAATAACAAGACAGATATAGCGGTTGGCCTCTCCTCCCCATCCAGTCAGAATAAATAATACAAAAAACGGTACCAGAATCATTCTGGCAATAGTCAGTTTATTCGGTGTATTCATTCTCCAGCTCTCCTATCAAGTCATACTCCAGAGCACCGGTAACCCGTACTCTGGCAAAATCTCCGGTCATGAGAAGCTCGCCTGTCTGTACGAAAATATAACCGTCAACCTTAGGCGCATCTCCGTAAGTACGTCCGATATATGCACTCTCACCGGATACCTTACCTTCGATCATAACTGTCAGTACCTGCCCTATACGGCTCTCTCCCTTCTCCAGGGAAATCTCCTGCTGAAGTGCCATAATCTCATCTCGTCTGTCTTCCTTGATTTCCTCCGGGATCTGATTCTCCATAGCTGCAGCCGGTGTATCCTCCTCTGCAGAATATGTGAAAACACCAAGGCGGTCGAACTCGTTTTCGTCCACAAACTCCATCAGTTCTTCGTGATCCTCCTGGGTCTCTCCCGGGAAACCGCTGATCAGACTGGTTCTAAGAAAAATATCCGGAATTTCCTGTCGCAGCTTGCCGATAATATCAATCAGCTCCTGCTTGGTGGTACGGCGTCCCATGCGCTTTAACACACCATCACTTGCATGCTGAATCGGAAGATCCAGATAATGGCAGATCTTCTTCTCTTCCTTCATGGTCTGGATCAATTCATCGTAAATCTCCTCCGGATAGCAGTACAGAATACGGATCCAGCGGATTCCTTTGATCTTGCAAAGCTCCTTCAAAAGCACATGAAGTGATTTCTTACCATAAATATCCTTGCCGTAAACGGTTGTCTCCTGTGCAACAAGAATCAGCTCCTTCACTCCCTGCTCTGCAAGAGACTGTGCTTCCTTCACCAGCTGTTCCATAGGAACACTTCTGTAATGTCCTCTGAGCTTGGGAATGATGCAGTAGGTACAGTGCTTGTCGCAGCCCTCTGCGATCTTCAGATATGCAAAGTGCCCTCCTGTAGTCAGCATACGCTTGCCGGAAATATCGGGAAGAAAATCAATGCTCTTATACTCTTCAAAGTGTCTGCCTTCCCCGGCCTCCTTTACAGCCTTGATAATCTCGCCGTAGGAGGTAGTTCCAAGGATTGCATCCACCTCCGGTATTTCCTCTGAAATTTCTTTCTTATAACGCTGCGCCATACATCCGGTGACAATCAGAACCTTGCAGGTGCCTGCCTTTTTCTTCTCAGCCATCTCAAGAATGGTATTAACACTCTCTTCCTTGGCATCACCGATGAAGCAGCAGGTATTTATAATAATAACCTCTGCCTCATCCTCATCGTCCACAATCTGATGCCCGTCTGCTGCAAGCATTCCAAGCATTTCCTCAGAATCCACCAGATTCTTATCACATCCAAGGGAAATGAACAACAATTTCATATTATTCTGCACTCTCCTGAGAAACGGTCTCTTCTGCTGCTGTTATCTTTTCTTCCGGCATCTCCATTTCAAGACCTTCGCCCTCAATTGCTTCTTCCTCATGCTTACCCGGAAGGATCTTTACTTTACCGTGATATAATTCGTCGATTGCGATGGAAAGAGGCTTCTTTCCTTTTACATTGTCTGCCAGTGGCTTCGCTCCGCCAATCAGCTGGCGCGCACGCTTGCTGGTCGCAAGGATCAGAGAATAACGGCTGTTGAGAACCATGCTCTCATCGTCGTCCTCATTGTTTGTATTGATTGCTTCGATTAATTCAGAATAAGATGGATGAATCATATATATACTCCTTTCAAATTTAAAGACTCTTTGGTCTTGATTATCTTATTACCAGAATGTATTGAAACCTACTCCTGGGTAAATCTTAATGCCTGCTCCTGAATCTCATGGATAAAGTCAAGATTTCTCTTCATGGAAAAATGCTCACTCTGGATAATGCCGTGAATTCTATCCACAGCCTCATCCAGCTGATCATTTACCAGAACATAATCATACTCATCCACGCCCTCTGCCTCCTTGGCAGCTCTGGCAAGACGCTGGTGGATCACCTCTGCTGTCTCAGTTCCTCTTCCAACAAGGCGCTCTCTTAAAACCTCCATAGATGGTGCTGTCACAAATACCAGCACTGCCTCCGGAAATTTCTTCTTAATCTTGCGTGCGCCCTGGATCTCAATCTCAAGGATCACATCACGGCCCTGTGAAAGCTGCTCCTGTACATACGCCTTGGGCGTGCCGTAGTAATTTTCAACATACTGGGCATATTCAATCAGCTGATCCTGACGGATCATCTCTTCAAACTCTTCTCTGGTACGGAAAAAATATTCTCTTCCGTCCTCCTCCCCTGGTCTTGGGTTTCTCGTGGTAGCAGAAACAGACAATGCATAATTGTCATATTTCGCCATCAGGTTTTTCATAATTGTACCCTTCCCGGCTCCGGAAAAGCCGGAAACAACAACCAGAACTCCTCTACTCATGGCTCTCTCCCTTACTTTCAAAATCGTGTACCTCTGCAAATCTGCGTGCAATGGTATCCGGCTGGATTGCAGATAAGATCAGAATGTCATCAGATGTCACGATCACAGCTTTGGTCTTTCTGCCCTGGGTGGCATCCACAAGAGAATTGGTTCCCTTCACACTCTGAACCATTCGTTTCACCGGTGCGGCATCCGGGTTCACCACAGCTACAATTTTCTGGGAATTTACCACATTGCCGAATCCGATATTGATTAATTTTGCCATGTTTTCCCCCTTCTGTCAATATAAAGGAAAGATTACGCAAAAAGTATTTTGCATAATCCGTAACCCTGCGGATTGCTCCGCCGCTATGCGGCTGGCCTTGATTCCCTGGCGTTACTCTATATTCTGGATCTGCTCACGGATTTTCTCAATCTCGGTTTTCAGATCAATGGCAATGTTGGAAATCACCAGGTCACTGGATTTCGACAGGATCGTATTTGCCTCACGGTTCATCTCCTGAGCCATGAAATCAAGCTTGCGGCCAATTCCTTCTTTCTCCTCCAGCATTCTCTTCATGCCCTGAATATGGCTGTGAAGACGCACAGTCTCCTCATCATTACAGATTTTGTCAGAGAACAGGATCACTTCTGCTGCAATGCGGGAATCCTCTATCTGGGAATCCTCAAGAAGCTCATGCACCTTCGCCTCCAGCTTCTCCCTGTAAGAATCCACAACCAGCGGAGAACGCTCCTCCACCTGGTTTACCTTCTCATCCAGTGCCTCCAGCTTGGTGATCAGGTCATTCTTAAGATGCTCGCCTTCTCTTTCACGGGCCTGGGCAAATTTCTCACAGGCTTCGCGAAGGGGACCTTCCAGTACTGCCCAAAGCTCTTCCTCATCTACAGACTGCTCCTCCATAGTCAGAACATCCGGATAACGGGAAAGAGCCCCTGCCTTCACGTCATTCTCAATGCCAAATTCCTCTGCCATCTGGCGGATATAGGCCATGTACTCAGATGCAAGCTCTTTATTATATTTCAATGCGCCACAGCTTAAGGTATAATCTTCATAGGTAATAAATACATCTACCTTGCCTCGCTGCATATATGTCTTCATAAGATTCCGGATGGCACCCTCCAGAAAGCCAAGCTTCCTTGGCATCTTAATGCTCAGATCCAGATATCTGTGATTGACGGATTTTAATTCAACGGTGATTTTCCGATCTTTTGTAATCACCTCGGCTCTTCCAAAGCCGGTCATGCTTTTT
>CAKRKL010000125.1 GCA_934358405.1 uncultured Blautia sp. | reverse complement strand
GGCATAAAGGAGAGAATTATGGATACCCCAACTATCACACAATATTACAGAGAAGCAGACCCGGCGAAGCGACTTGCACTTCTGAACATGTCTATTGAGGCCGGAGAGGAGCCTGAGCTGAATGAAATCCGCAAAGAGCTTTGGAATATCCGCTATCAGGATAAATCTGAGGTTGGAGGAGATACCCGTGCAGATGGACTGATCGCACTGTGGATGATCATGGAATTCAACAAGGACAGCGGAAGACGACTTATGGGTGTTCGAGGCGGACGTAAAGAAATTCTTAAACAGCTGGATAAAATGAAATTTCAGGAAATCCGCTCCAAAGGTAAGGACTATGAAGATCTGCTGTACAGAGAGTGCTGTCATATGGTGAAAACATATATGGAACTAAGTGAGTCTGACAAGGCATATAACAGCACTTTGTTTGGCATCCTTAAGATAAGCAGTGAGCAGGCAAAGGACAAGCTTAAAGCAGATATCTATCATACCGCTGTGAAGCTGCCCCAGACGCTGAAGCTGGAAGAAGAGCTGGGGATGGTTACACGGGCAGCTCGTGAGATGTATGAGCTTCATTTCCCGGGAGAGGGAAGCCTGGGAGCCTGAATTGAATAAGTACCTGACTAATACCGCAGCAGTCTCCGGATCTGGAGCTGGCTGCGGTATTTATTATGCAGTTCCACTCCAAGGCTGGCTTCGCAGGCTGCAAGAAGAGAATCATAGTAGGTGAACTGATAAATGTTGCCTGCAATCTGCATGCAGTTGTAGTTCAGAAGAGACGATGTGATCTGTTCTTCGGAAAAGGCGAAATCCAGCTTTGCCTCAAGGATGCGCAGAATGGTAAAAGCGGTGAAGCTGATGATGACCTGTGCGCTGACTGCCTGGTCCAGCTCTTCAGAAGATGCTGCTGGCAGGGGGCTTTTTTTGATGACAAGGGCAGCCTCCATGTATGCATGAAATTCGGAGGCGGCATCTCCTTCGGACTGTCGGAAAATAAATTCCTCTGGCGCAAGCCCTTTTAAATAATCTCTGTTGATGCGTCTTGCAGCATTGGAAACCGACTGGTTCAACATAGTACCACGGATAGAAAGATCATATGCAATGGGAATTCCCTGTTGGTCTGTGAGAAACTCCATGTGGATGGCAGAGGCTCTTTGGCGGGAAACTGATTTTTCTGCAGAAGTACTGCCGGTTTGGCGAGAAAAGATATAATCCTTCTGCTCATGGTGTATTCTGGTGTAATCACGGGAGAACACATTGGCAGAATGGTCATACAGCCATTTCTGAATATCTCTCTGGTATTTCTGGATGAGCTTGAGGGCCTTTAAGAGGTCTTCCTCCTGAAAGGAAGTCAGTTTTTCGAAATAATGCACCTGGCTGATCGCGTCCTTCCACGGAAGCTGCGGATAGAGAATCTGGGAAATAATCAGCAGGCGGAAGATTTCTTCTATATTGTAGGAAAGAGAGAGATTCCATGTTTTGGTGCGCCAGAAAATATCAAGCTGCAGTTCCTTGTAAATGTGCTTCAAAACGCCGTAGCCTGCATTTTTCAAAGTGTGTTCGCCAGGGGAGAGGGCAGCAGTGAGATCCACGTAAACCACAGAGTTTTTCTTCTCTTCCCGTTCCTGGTTCATGTCTGCCACAACCTTTTCAAAGTGGGCAATGGGATCTGGAAAGCTATCCCGAAGCTCTTCCAGGTAGCCAAGACCCATAATGGTTTTCTGCCTGGTGGCTTTTTTCTCTTTATCGTAATAGGATTCTGTAATGGCCAGATAAGTGCCTTTGGGCTTTGGGGTTTTCTTTAGAAACATATGTGCGGCCTCCTTTTTTCTTTTATTTTACCATGAATTCGAAAATACAACAAGATACATCATAGAAAATGCAATAATTTTTTAGAAAAAGGCATTTCCAGGCAGGCAAGGTAAAAATTTAAGGGATTTGCTATTTAACATATTCTGTGAAAAAAGTCGATTGACAACCAGCTATTTGTATGTTATACATAATGTACTGACGTTAGGAGAGACTAATTAAATGGAAGCAAAAAGAGGGGATTCGTTCCCCCCTTTTTTTACTGCCTGTATTAGATTTAGCTAACTAAAGTTGCAGAAGAAAAAGAGCTCGGGGGGAACAAGTATGATTGATAAAGACTTGCTAAGACTTTTGGGTGATAAGAAGAAGTACATTGTATATACGGTCATCAGTATGGTGATCGGGCTGTGTGCCAATCTGGGAATCACCATGTGTATCTGTCAGGCAATCCGCCTGATGCTGGAACACGCAGCACCGGGCAAATATGTGCCAACGCTGCTGACTGGCATTGCGGCTTTGCTAATCCGCTACGTCTGCACCAGATGCACAGCCCGTCTGAAGGATAGTATCGGACGTGAGGTAAAACGGGATCTGCGTGCCAGAACCTACAACAAAATGATCTGTCTGGGTATGAAAAGCACCAGCGAAATGAGTATGGCAGGTCTGACCCAGGTGAGTATGGAAGGAATCGAGCAGCTGGATCTGTATTTTTCCAATTATATTCCTCAATTTTTTTATGCCATGCTGGCTCCGGTCATCTTATTTATTGTAACCGTAAGGCTGGATGCAAAAGTAGCTATTGTGCTGCTGTGCTGCGTGCCGTTGATTCCGGTGTCCATTATTGCGGTGTCCAAGTGGGCAAAGAAAATCTTTGCCAAATACTGGGATAAATACACTGCCATGGGAGATTATTTCCTGGACAGCGTACAGGGCTTAAAAGAACTGAAGATTTTTAAGGCAGATGCAAGACAGCATGAAAAAATGAATCAGAATGCAGAAGAATTTCGTGAGATTACCATGAAGGTTCTTACCATGCAGCTGGCCAGCACCACCATTATGGATCTGGTGGCTTACGGTGGAGCGGGAGCCGGAATTGCATTTGCAGTAAGAGACCTGGCAGACGGAAGGATCACCGTGATGTCCGCAGTATTTCTGATGCTGGTGGCCGTAGACTTTTTCCTTCCCCTTCGTGCCTTCGGAAGTGCCTTCCATGTGGCCATGAATGGTGTAAGTGCAGGGAAGAAAATTATTTCCCTGTTGGAAATGGAAGAACCCAGGTGGGGAAGCGAATCCGTAACCGGAAATGAGGTTGTGCTGGATTACGTAAGCTTTTCTTATGATGGAAAAAGAGAAGTATTAAAAGATGTGAACATGACTTTCCCGGAAAAAGGAATGACTGCGATCGTAGGCGAGTCCGGTTGCGGCAAATCCACCATTGTAGGATTGATGAATGGAAACCTGATACCGCAAAAAGGCTCTGTATCAGTGGGAAACACAAAACTTGGCCAGCTGTCACGGGCAGACTATTATAGCCATCTGGCTGTGGTCAGCTGTAATACCTATATTTTTAATGATACTGTGCGAAACAATTTCCGTCTGGCATCCCCATGGGCTACGGACGAGCAGATGGAAGCTGCCTTAAAGAAAGTGAATCTGTGGAAATTCATAGAAGAAAACGGTGGGCTGGACAAGAGCATTTCCGAGGATGCAGCCAACATCTCCGGGGGACAGAAGCAAAGACTGGCACTGGCTGTAAATCTTGTGGCAGATAAAGACATTTACATCTTCGATGAAGCCACCAGCAACATCGACATCGAAAGTGAAGAGATCATTATGAAAAACATCAAGGCACTTTCCAAAGAAAAGAATGTGATTGTCATTTCCCACCGTCTGGAAAATATCGTACCTGCTGACCGGATCTATTATCTGGAAAGCGGAGAAGTAAAAGAATGTGGAAATCACCAGTCCCTGATGGATGAAAAGGGCGGCTATGCAGCTCTTTACCGCAGACAGAAGGAGTTGGAAAAGGGATATGTGGAGGTGAGCGCATGAATCAGGTAAAACAGACGCTTCGAAGAAGCGGCATCAGTATTATGGCCCATCTGATCAGTCTCCTGGGAAGCTTTGCGGCAGTTTTGATCCTGGCTGTCATCAACGGAAGTATCGGTTGTCTTTGCGCCATGAGCGTGACGCTGTTCGGCGCCCTTGGCGTGGCCAAGGCACTTGGCGAACCCATCTGGCTTTCTTATGAATGGATCATTGCCCTTGCAGTAGGATGCGGAATCCTCCGCGGACTGCTTCGCTACATTGAGCAGTACAGCAATCACTATATTGCCTTTCACCTGCTTGCCATTTTACGAGACAAGATTTTCGGAGTACTTCGAAAGCTCTGTCCGGCCAAGCTGGAAAGCAAGCAAAAGGGCAGCATCATTGCCATGCTCACATCTGACATTGAAACACTGGAAGTTTTTTATGCCCATACCCTGTCACCAATCTGCATTGCCATTCTGGTATCTCTTAGCGTATGTTTGTTTACATGGTTTGTGGCAAGCCCGTGGCTGGCACTTGTGGCACTGATCGGTTATCTGGTGATCGGCATTGTGGTGCCTATGATTTCTTCCGCAGCATTAAAAGAGCCTGGCGTTACCTATCGAAGAGAGTTTGCTTCTTTTAATGCCTATTATCTGGACAGTATTAAGGGAATTAAAGACATTTTGTTCCACAATGCAGGAGAAAAAAGAGAGCAGGAAGTCAACCGCAGATCAGAATGCCTTCTGGAAGAGACAAGAAAAATGAAAGAGGAAACCGGAAAAGCGTCAGCAATCACAGAACTGGCTGTTTCCGTTTTTGTAATGCTCACATTGATCGCAGGAATCGTTCTGGTCTATACCGGCAATTTGACTTCTGGAAAAATGATCATTGGCGTGGTTGCCATATTTGGAAGCTTCGGTCCGGTGGTAGCCATCTCCGCTCTGCCTGGTAATCTGACCCAGACCTTTGCCAGTGGCGACCGTGTCCTGAATCTTCTGGAGGAGGCTCCCGCAGTAGAAGAGATTACAGATGGAAAAAATATTACATACGAAAATCTGGAAGTAAAGAATCTTTCCTTTGCCTACCAGAAAAATGAACCTGTCTTAAAAGATGTGTGCATGCAGGCGAAAAAAGGCGAGATCGTAGGTATCATCGGAGAAAGCGGCTGCGGAAAATCCACACTGTTAAAGCTTTTGCTTCGTTTCTGGTCAAAAGACAGCGGGGAAATTCTGTTTAACGGAACCGACATCGAAAAGATCAACAGCGGGAATCTTCTGGACAATGTGACCATGGTAAGCCAGGTAACTTATCTGTTTGATGATACCATCGAAGAGAACTTAAGGATTGCAAAGCCGGATGCCACACAGGAGGAAATGGAACAGGCCTGCCGACTGGCATCGGTACATGACTTTATCATGAGCCTTCCAAATGGCTATCGGACGAGAGTGGGAGCCATGGGAGATGCCTTATCCTCCGGAGAAAAACAAAGACTGGGACTGGCAAGAGCATTCCTTGGCGGACGGCAGCTGATCCTGCTGGATGAGCCCACCAGCAACGTGGACAGTATCAACGAGGGAATCATCCTCAAGGCACTGGCTCAGCAGAAGAGCAAAAAGAGCATTATTCTGGTTTCACACCGGGAATCCACAATGGCCATTGCAGACCGGATCTATAAAATGGAAAACGGTTATATGACAGAAG
>CAKRKL010000124.1 GCA_934358405.1 uncultured Blautia sp. | reverse complement strand
TTGGAGGAAAAAATGAAAATAGAAAACATTCCTGCATACGAAATTGTAACACAAGAAAATCTTACAGACATCCATTCCACAGGATATATGCTCCGCCACAAGAAAACCGGAGCAAGACTGATCCTGCTCGAGAACGATGATGAGAACAAGGTATTTTCCATTGCGTTTCGCACCCCTCCTGCCAACAGCACAGGAGTTCCCCATATTCTGGAGCACAGCGTACTCTGCGGTTCCCGTGAGTTTCCGCTGAAGGATCCATTTGTAGAACTGGTAAAGGGTTCTTTGAACACCTTCTTAAATGCCATGACCTACCCGGACAAGACCTGTTATCCGGTAGCAAGCTGCAATGACCAGGATTTCCAGAACCTGATGCATGTGTATCTGGATGCTGTTTTTTATCCCAATATCTATAAGAAAGAAGAAATCTTCCGTCAGGAAGGCTGGAGCTATCATCTTGAGAATAAAGAAGGTCCTTTGACCTATAATGGCGTTGTATACAATGAGATGAAGGGGGCATTTTCTTCCCCTGACGAGGTTCTGGACAGGCAGATTAAGAGCAGCCTTTTCCCGGATAATACTTATGGCGTGGAATCCGGAGGCGACCCGGAGAATATTCCCGAGCTTTCCTATGAGGAGTTTCTGAATTTCCACCGCACGTATTATCATCCTTCCAACAGCTATATATATCTTTACGGAAATATGGATATGGAAGAGAAGCTGCGTTTTATCGATGAAAAATATCTTTCCGCTTTTGATGCTCTTGCTGTGGATTCCCGCATTTTGGAACAGGCTCCATTTTCTCAGGTGAAGGATCTTGAGGAAGAGTATCCTGTGGCTGAGAATGAGGAAGAAGAGGATAATACTTATCTTTCCTTTAATATGGTTGTGGGAAATGCTATGGACAGTATGCTTGGAGTAGCATTTGATGTGCTGGATTATGCACTTCTTAGCGCTCCGGGAGCTCCGCTGAAGAAAGCACTTCTGGATGCACAGATTGGTAAGGATATTTATGGCTCTTATGATGATGGAGTTTTGCAGCCATTCTTTTCCATTGTGGCAAAGGGTGCCAAGACCAGCCAGAAAGAAGAATTTGTATCCACTATCCGAAAATGTCTTCAGGACATTGTGAAGAACGGAGTTGACAAAAAAGCGATTCTTGCGGGAATCAATTATATGGAATTCCGTTACCGCGAGGCTGATTTCGGTTCCTATCCAAAGGGACTGATGTACGGTCTTGATATTTTGGGAAACTGGCTCTATGATGATGAAAATCCTTTTGCCCAGGTGAAGCTCCTTGCCATTTATGACAGACTGAAGGAAGCAGTTAATGAGGGATACTTTGAAGAAATTATCCAGAAATGGCTTCTTGATAATACCCACGGCACCATCCTTACCCTGATTCCAAAGCGTGGCCTTGCTGCCAAAAGAGAGAAGGATCTGGAGGAGATGCTTGAGAAGTACAGAAGCAGCCTTTCTGATGCGGAGCTGGAGGAACTGGTAAGAAAAACAAAAGCTCTTGAAGCATATCAGGAATCTGAGGAGAATCCGGAGGATCTGGAATGCATCCCTATGCTGAAACGCTCCGATATCCGAAGAGAGGTTGAGGGATTTTCCAACGAAGAGCTTGCAGTGGACGACAGCCTGTTTTTGTATCAGGATGTATGTACCAATGGAATCGGCTATGTAAATGTGATGTTCGAAATCCGGGATATGGAAGTGGAGAAGGTGCATTACCTTGGTCTTCTGAAATCCGTTCTTGGCTATGTGGACACTAAGGACTACACCTACGGACAGCTGTTCAATGAGATCAATGCCAGAACAGGCGGAATCCAGTGCGGTGTCGATGTTTTTGACAAGGCAAATGATCCGGAAGTATTCCGCACCATGTTCACCATCCGGGGCAAAGCGCTTTATTCCCAGATGGATTTTCTTTTCCAGATGATGAGAGAGATTTTAAATACATCCAGGCTTACGGATACCAAACGTCTCCGTGAGATCATCGGAGAGATCAAGTCCAGAGGACAGGCCTCCCTGATCGGCGCAGGCCATCAGACTGCCGTGCTCCGCGGCAGCTCCTACGCATCTCCTATGGCGAAATTCCAGGACGAGATGGCTGGAGTGGGCTATTACAAATTTGTGGAGGATCTGGACAAGAACTTCCAGGAGAAAAAAGACGAGATCGTGGCAGGACTTCTGAACGCAGTGGAGGAGATCATCCGCCCGGACAGCTTTATGGTAAGCTACACAGGAGAAAGAGAATCTGTGGAGCTGATCCAGAAGCTTTGTGCGGAACTGAAAAAGAGCCTTCCAGAGCGTACCAGCCAGGTTCCTTCCATTTCTATTACCTGTGAGAAAAAGAATGAGGGCTTCAAGACCTCCGGTCAGGTGCAGTACGTGGCAAAATGCGGCAACTTTGTAAAGAAGGGCTACGCTTATACCGGTGCCCTTGAGATTCTGAAGGTGGCTTTAAGCTACGATTACCTCTGGATCAATCTTCGTGTGAAAGGCGGCGCATACGGCTGCATGAGCGGATTCAGAAGAAGCGGTGAGAGTTATTTTGTATCCTACAGAGACCCTCACCTACGCCGTACTCTGGAAGTTTACCAGGGCGTACCGGAGTATGTCCGTACCTTCCAGGCAGATGAGCGTGAGTTGACGAAATATATTATCGGAACCATCAGCGGCAAGGATGTTCCAAGAACTCCAAAGACCCAGGGGGCACTTGGCAAAATGGCTTATTTCCGTGGACTGACAGTAGAAATGCTGCAGAAGGAAAGAGACCAGATCCTGGATGCTACGGTGGAGGATATTCATGCACTGGCACCGCTGATTGAAGCAGTTCTTGAAGATGACCAGCTTTGCGTAGTGGGAAGCGAAAGTGCTATAGAAAAGGCAAAGGACATATTCATGGAGACAAAACCGCTGGCAAGCTGCTAATATAAGAAAGATGAGGATATATTTAAATGACACCAGATTTTAAATCCGGATTTGTAGCAATTATCGGACGTCCCAATGTAGGCAAATCTACTTTGATGAACCATCTGATCGGGCAGAAAATCGCTATCACCTCCAAGAAGCCCCAGACAACAAGAAATCGTATTCAGACCGTTTACACCTGTGAGAAGGGACAGATCGTTTTCCTGGATACTCCTGGTATCCATAAGGCGAAAAACAAGCTTGGGGAGTATATGGTAGCAGTGGCAGAGCGCACCTTAAAGGAAGTGGATGCCATTATGTGGCTGGTAGAGCCATCTACCTTTATAGGAGCAGGTGAGCGCCACATTGCAGAGCAGCTTCAGAGTGTTGGCGTGCCCGTTATACTGATCATCAACAAAATCGATACAGTGAAAAAGGAGGAAATCCTTCCTGCAATTGATACTTACCGCAAGATCTGTGATTTTGCAGAAATCATTCCCTGTTCTGCATTGCGCGGGCAAAATACAGATGATATTATTGACAGCATTCTGAAATATCTTCCCTACGGACCAATGTTTTATGATGAGGATACAGTAACAGACCAGCCTCAGCGCCAGATCGTGGCAGAGGTGATCCGTGAGAAGGCACTCCATGCTTTGGATGCAGAGATTCCTCACGGAATTGCAGTGGCAATCGATAAGATGAAGGAGCGTCCCGGCAAAAATCCTATAGTGGACATTGAAGCCACTATTATCTGCGAAAGAGATTCCCATAAAGGAATCATTATCGGAAAAGGTGGTGCCATGCTGAAAAAAATCGGCAGCAATGCAAGATTTGAGCTGGAACGCATGCTGGATTCAAAGGTAAACCTGAAGCTTTGGGTAAAAGTGAAGAAGGACTGGCGTGACAGTGACTTTATGATTAAAAACTTTGGATATGACAAGAAGGAAATCTGAATATGAGTGATCTGATCACAGTACAGGGAGTTGTACTATCCGCCCAGCCTGTGGGAGAATATGACAAAAGAATTGTACTCCTTACCAGGGAACGGGGGAAGATTTCTGCCTTTGCAAAGGGAGCAAGAAGACAGAACAGTCCCTTTATGGCAGCAGCCAACCCTTTTGTGTTCGGAAATTTTACTCTCTTTGAGGGGCGAAGCAGCTACAATCTGAATCAGGTAACCGTGACCCATCATTTTGTAGAGCTGGCATCCAGGCAGCCTGGGATTTACTATGGCTATTATTTCCTGGAGCTTGCAGATTATTTCGGAAGAGAGGGTACGGATGAGAAGAATATGATGAATCTTCTCTATCTGACTGTGAAAGCACTTCTGAATCCGGAGCTGGATGACAGGCTGGTGCGGTGCATTTTTGAACTGCGGACCATGGCAGAGCAAGGACTGATGCCGGAGCTTTTTCACTGTGTGAACTGTGCAGAGGAACTTGCAGGAAAGGAGAAGCTTTTCTTTTCTTTGGCAGCTCACGGGATCTTGGATGAAGATTGCCTGAGGCGGGCAGACGCTGCTGAGGCAAGAAGCGCAAGAAGGATTTCTCAGGCAGCACTTTATACAATGCAGTATATTGTCAGCAGTCCCATGACCAGACTGTATAGCTTTACTGTGACGGAGGAAGTATTGAAAGAACTGGAGCATCATATACGCGCCTATGTAGCTGCAAATACAGATAAAAAATTTAAAAGCCTTCAGATTCTTGAGGTTATGATATAAGATCAGAAATTCGCAGTAATAATGGAAGTGCGTGTTATAACTTTACAAAAGAGAAAGTTGCGAGTATAATAACAACATCATCTATCAAACAATGAGGAGAGATATCATGGAAAAAACAATGGATAAGATTATTGCTCTGGCAAAAGCAAGAGGCTTTGTTTACCCGGGTTCTGAAATTTACGGCGGTCTTGCCAATACATGGGACTACGGTAACCTTGGCGTAGAGCTTAAGAATAACGTAAAGCGTGCATGGTGGCAGAAATTCATTCAGGAGTCCCCGTACAATGTAGGTGTTGACTGTGCCATTCTGATGAATCCGCAGACCTGGATCGCTTCCGGACACCTTGGCAGCTTCTCTGATCCTCTTATGGATTGTAAAGAGTGCCACGAGCGTTTCCGTGCAGACAAGATTATTGAGGATTACAGTCAGGAGCATGGCATTACACTTGAAAGCTCTGTAGACGGATGGTCTCAGGAGGAGATGAAGAACTTCATCGAAGAGAATAATGTTCCATGTCCTTCCTGTGGAAAGCATAATTTTACAGATATCCGTCAGTTCAACCTGATGTTCAAGACCTTCCAGGGTGTAACTGAGGATGCTAAGAATACTGTATATTTAAGACCTGAAACCGCTCAGGGTATTTTTGTAAACTTTAAGAATGTACAGAGAACATCCCGCAAGAAGATTCCGTTTGGTATCGGTCAGATTGGTAAATCTTTCCGTAATGAGATCACACCTGGTAACTTTACTTTCCGTACCCGTGAATTTGAGCAGATGGAGCTTGAGTTCTTCTGTGAGCCGGATACAGACCTTGAGTGGTTTGCATATTGGAAGAATTTCTGCCTGAACTGGCTGTATTCTCTTGGATTGAAGGACGATGAGGTTCGTTACCGTGACCATGACGCTGAGGAGCTGAGCTTCTACAGCAAGGCTACTACAGACGTTGAGTTTCTTTTCCCATTTGGATGGGGCGAGCTTTGGGGAATTGCAGACAGAACAGATTATGACCTGACTCAGCATCAGAATGT
>CAKRKL010000123.1 GCA_934358405.1 uncultured Blautia sp. | reverse complement strand
TTTTGACACTCATTTCATAATATATCGAATCGCATCCTGAATCTGTCTTACATAGACCAGCCGGACTCCTTCTGCTTTATCCTTTTCTACCGAATTCCGGCAGACTTCCGGCAAGATCACCGTTTCAAACCCTAGCTTTTTGGCTTCCTGAACTCTCTGTCCTGCCATACTTACAGCACGCACTTCGCCGCTAAGTCCTATTTCCCCAAATGCCATCAGCTTATCAGGAATTACAATATCCCTGGTACTGGAAGCAATTGCAAGACAAATTCCAAGATCTATGGCAGGCTCTGTCATTTTCATGCCACCGGCAATATTTACATAGGCATCAGAAGATGCCAAATGAAGTCCCACCTTTTTCTCCAGAACTGCCATCAGAAGATTCACGCGGTTAAAATCTGTTCCCACTGCAGTTCTTCTTGGAATTCCAAAATTACTCTCGCATACCAACGCCTGAATTTCCACAAGGATAGGACGGGTTCCCTCCATGGAGCATGCTACAACACATCCGGAAGCATTTTCCGGTCTTCCCTCTAAAAGATATTCAGATGGATTCGAAACTTCCTCAAGACCGGATTCCCGCATTTCAAAAACACCAATCTCATTGGTAGACCCAAATCGATTCTTGACTGCGCGCAGAATTCGATAAGAGGCATGTCTGTCTCCCTCGAAATAAAGCACCGTATCCACCATATGCTCTAACACTCTTGGTCCTGCCACATTTCCCTCTTTTGTCACATGCCCTACTATGAAAATAGTAATCCCAAGTCCTTTTGCAATTTGCATCAGTACATTGGTAGATTCTCTTACCTGGGAAACGCTTCCCGGCGCAGAGCCAATTTCTTCATCAAACATAGTCTGGATGGAATCTATGATCGCCACATCCGGCTTCTTTCGTTCCATAACATCCCGCACTCGCTCCAGATTCGTTTCACATAAAAGCTGCAGATTCTCATTAAAAGTTCCGATACGATTGGCACGGAGCTTAATCTGCCGCAAAGATTCTTCACCAGATATATACAGTACAGAATTCTCCTTCTCTGCCAGATTCCGGCACATCTGCAAAAGAAGGGTGGATTTTCCGATACCCGGATCCCCACCCACAAGAACCAAAGACCCGGGGACAATACCGCCCCCGAGCACTCTGTCAAGTTCACCTATTTTTGTAGTTTGTCGTTCATCTTCTTTCAAACTGATATTCTTCAGAATAACAGGTTCAGACGGCTGCCGCAAAACAGCATTGCCGCTTCCGGAAGACTTCTTTACCGCCGAAACCGGTTCCTCTGCAAACGAATTCCAGGCTTTACAGCCAGGGCATTGTCCCATCCATTTTGCAGATTCATAACCGCATTCCTGACAAAAAAATACTATTTTTTTATTTTTCAGCATTTTACAATTTTTACATCAACAGCTGAACCGTTTCCAAGCTCTACACTAAAAGAAAGCTTGCCACCCAGATTCGTTTCCATTTTGCCTGTGCTTGCGCCGTCAAGATATACCTCATACTCTGTCTCAGACTCAAGCTCTACGGTAATCTGGGCGTCCTCCGGGCCTTCTACGCGAAAGCTCATCTGGCTTCCATCCTGTGCAAGTTCAAACACAGCGGTACCCGGCACAGACTCATATACAAACATACCGTTACGTTCCAGTTTGGTGATCTCTCTGAATGTTTTTACTTTATACATATCTCCCTGATGCGGATAGTCAGAGACCTTTGACTTCTGATTCTTCTCATAATCTCCAAAGCTGATGGTACCATTTTCCTCTGTACGGATCAGTTCTTTTACTACTGCCATGATGCTTGTCCTCCCTAAGACTCTTTCGTTATGTTCTCCGGCAATATTGTACCGGATCTTTTCATCAGTTTCCCGATGTTGTACATATTATATAATAAAATATTTTTCTTTGCCAGTACCTTACACAAATTTATGTCCCTTTAATTGTCTTTTTTGTCTTTTACCGTAAATTGAAGTTCTTTATTGCGGTACTGAATCTGTACCAGATCTCCCCGCTTGATTTTACCCTCCAGAAGCTCATCTGTAAGGCGATCCTCAATCTTTGACTGGATAGCACGGCGCAGAGGTCTTGCTCCGTATTTTGCATCAAATCCGGCCTCAGCGAGGTAGTCTACTGCAGAGTTTGTCATATTCAGAAGAATATCCATCTGTTCCTTGCAGCGCTTCTCCAGTGATTTCAAAAGCAGCACGACAATTTTACGAATTTCCTCTTTATTCAGGGTATGAAATACCATAATCTCATCGATTCGGTTCAGAAATTCCGGTTTGAAAAGCCTGCGTACCTCTTCCATAACACCGGATTTCATTTTTTCGTAGTCCTTCTTCTCATCTTTCACAGAAATAAAGCCCAGCTGTTTTGGTTCAACAATAGCCTGTGCTCCTGCGTTGGAAGTCATGATAATAATTGTCTGCTTGAAATCCACTTTTCTTCCCTGAGCATCTGTAATATGTCCGTCATCCAGCACCTGAAGAAGAATATTAAACACATCCGGGTGAGCTTTTTCGATTTCATCAAAAAGAATTACACTGTACGGATTTCGGCGGACCTTCTCACTAAGTTGTCCCCCTTCATCGTATCCCACGTAGCCTGGCGGTGAGCCAATAAGCTTAGATACACTATGCTTCTCCATATACTCGGACATATCCACTCGTATCATTGCCTGCTCGCTTCCAAATACTGCTTCAGCAAGTGCCTTGGAAAGCTCAGTTTTGCCAACGCCAGTCGGACCCAGGAATAAAAAGGAGCCAATAGGACGATTAGGATCCTTAAGCCCTACGCGTCCCCGTTTTACAGCCTGGGAAACGGCATGTACAGCTTCTTCCTGGCCAATTACGCGCTTATGAAGTTCTTTTTCCAGTCTGGCAAGACGCCTGGACTCTCCCTCTGTCAGTTTCTGAACTGGAATTCGGGTCCAATCGGATACAATAGATGCCACTGCTTTTTCATCTACTTTTCCGGTTTTTTTTCGATTTCGTTTTTCTTCCTTTGCATGAAGCAGATTAAGCTTTACTTCTGCCTCTTTCTGCTTCTGCTGCCATTCCTTTGCAAGATCCAGTCTTCCGCTTTTAATGGCATTCTCTTTTTCCTTAAGGAGTTCCTGAATTTCTTTACTTAACTCATCTATATCTGTAGAAGCCTGATAATCAGACAGCTGTACCTTAGACGCAGCTTCATCGATCAGGTCAATCGCTTTATCCGGAAGAAAACGATCATTAATATAACGAACTGACATTTTTACCGCTGCTTTCAATGCTTCATCCTGAATTTCCACCTTATGGTGTCGTTCGTAATATGGGCGAAGCCCTTTCAAAATCTCATAAGCCTCTTCCTCAGATGGCTCTTCTACTGTGATCGGCTGGAAACGCCGCTCCAAAGCAGCATCCTTCTCAATATATTTGCGATATTCTTCCAGTGTAGTAGCACCGATGATCTGCAGTTCTCCCCTGGAAAGAGAAGGCTTTAAAATATTGGAAGCATCCAGTGCTCCTTCAGCCCCACCGGCACCGATAATGGTATGAAGCTCATCAATGAACAAAAGAATCCCCTGATTCTCTCTCACTTCATCCACAACTTTACGGATTCTCTCTTCAAACTCACCTCTGTACTTACTTCCTGCTACCATTCCTGAAAGGTCCAGGACTACCAGCCTTTTATCACGAATAGTATCCGGCACTGTACCGGCAATGATCCTTTGCGCCAGCCCCTCTGCAATCGCTGTTTTTCCCACTCCCGGTTCTCCTACCAGGCAGGGATTGTTCTTTGTTCTGCGGCTTAGTATCTGAATCAGCCTTGTAATCTCCCTGTCTCTTCCCACTACAGGATCCAGCCTGCCTTCAGCTGCCATCCTGGTAAGATCCCGGCTGTACTGGTCAAGAGCCGGAGTAATGCTGGCTTTTTGGCTTTGCATGGTACGTGCAGCCTGAAATTCTTCCTGAATGGATTCGTTATCATACCCCATTGCACCAAGAACAGCAGCATAAAGCTTCTGGATATTTACACCCATAGTGTACAAAAGTCTGGTTCCTACACAGTCCGTCTCTCTTAACATAGCAAGAAGCAGATGTTCGGTTCCTGCCTTCGCACATCCTGTACTCTGGGCCTCTGCCACTGCTCCATCCAGAACGCTTTTCGTCCTGGGACTGTAAACCGGCTGTTTTTCTAGTATTTCCACATTTCCGGTATCTGTGGGAGTAACCAGCTTATCAATCAGCTCCACAAGCTTCTTGCCGTCCACCTGAAATTCTTCCAATACCCTTCCGGCAGTGCCTTCTCTTTCGCTGAGAAGCCCAAGAAGAAGATGCTCCGTACCGATATAACCAAGCTCAAAGTCAACAGCCGCCCGCTTCGCCAGTGTCAATACGCTCTGAGCCTGCTTTGTGAATTTATTGCGCATAAATCAGTCATTCCTCCTTATTGCCCATATTCATCCAGAATCTCATCAATCAGGCTGTGGACTTCCTCTCTTGTCACATTTTTACAGCAGCCCCTTGCAAGCGCAATTTTCAGATTCTGTTTCATTTCTTCCATGGCTCTTATTTTATCCACGTCCAGGCAAATCACTGCGCCCTTTCTTCTGTCGATAGATACAAAGCCCTCCTGGCGCAGCAATGAATAGGCCTTGTTTACTGTATGCATATTGATTCCAATCGTATCCGCAAGCTGTCTGACGGACGGAAGCGGATCTCCGTCCTGCAGCCGTGATGTAGCAATTCCCAGGATAATCTGGTTCATTAACTGCGTGTATATTGCCTCATCGCTTTGGAAATCTATTTCAATTACCATTTCTCCCTCCCCTGCAGCATTTGCCGCTTTAAAAACAAAGGGACCGGAGTCTTGGGCCCCGGCCTCTTTGCATCTTATGTTATTAAAATTTATTCCTCACTTTTAGCTGTGTTCTCAGCTGCCTGTGCAGTTTCCTCTGAGGCCTGAGTACCCTGTGCCTCTTCCGGCTGTGGAGCCGGTGCCGGAACTGCTGCCGGAATCTTTATTCCCAGAATTCTTCCAAGCTGCTCTCTGTCAAGAATCAGATTAAATCCCATAGGATTGATCACAAATGCTTTTGCCTGACCGATAAGCAGTCCCGGTAACTTTGCAAAAGGAACCTTTGCAGCACGAAGCTTCTTGCCTCTTGCAAATTTGTCAAACTCCATAACATCTGTAAAAGCCGGCTGAAGAATATCTCCCTCTTTATTTTTAAGATATGGAATATTTACCTTCTTAGGTTCTTCCGGATCTGTAGCCATAGCTACCAGGAATTCTGATTTCTTAAGATTTACGATCAGTTCCTCTTCCATTTCGCGCATATTGGCAGTACGCTCTTCTTTCTTGATCGGGCGACGTAACTCCTGCATGAAATAAATGCCGGAAAGCTGAAGTGTGGAATTAAAAAGTGGCTGCTTCTTCGGCTCCAGCTGGCTGAAATCTGCCTGTCTGGCAATACTGGTCAAGTCAACCTCTGCCTTATTCTCTCCATCCACCCATACTACACTGTTTACACCGATTGCATACAAAGTACCGTAGAATCTTGGATAGTCTTTCTTCTCGTATTTCATTCCCATAAGAAGAATCTTCTCTCCAAGCTTCTTCTTACCGAATTCCTTAATTTCTTCTTCTGTGGCAAATACCCACACCTGATCGTTGAAACTCTCTTCATCACAAATTACATATGGAAGCTTCGTAGCCTGTGAATATGCTACAAAGATTGCGTCTCTTGTCTGTAATTCCTTAATTGCGTCCTGTTCGCTGATTCCCATGTCTTTATCCTCTCAGTCCTGGTTT
>CAKRKL010000122.1 GCA_934358405.1 uncultured Blautia sp. | reverse complement strand
GCTTCCGGGTGAGCTGCCCGAGCATTTTTTACATCTCTTACAGACATTCTCAGATGAGTAGGGCATCCGCCATGAACAAACTTAAATGTTTTTTCCGGTACCTGTTTCTCCACCCATGCTCCCAGATTGCAATCAGGGATAAACAAAATCTTATCATTCTCAATGTTCTTCACAATTTTCACAGCAGAAGAAGAGGTTACACACACATCACAAATAGTTTTCAGCTCAGATGTAGTATTAATATAAGCCACAACTGTATAATCCGGGTTAGCCGCCTTCAGCGCAGAAAGCATCTCCACATCCAGCTGCTCCGCCATTGGACATCCTGCTCCACTGTTGGAAAGGTAAACATTTTTTTCCGGAGAAAGAATTTTCACCGTTTCTGCCATAAATCTCACTCCGCACATCAGCACATTTTTCTGAGGTGCTTTCGCTGCCTGCTGGCTAAGTCCATAAGAATCTCCTGTATAATCTGCCACCTCCAGAATGTCATGGTTCTGGTATGCATGTGCAAGAATGCAGACATCTTTTTCCTTCTTTAAACGCAGGATTTCATCCTGCAGCTGTCTTGTAGTCATCATAATTATTTTTCTCTCCTGTTTTCGGGCATTTTCTTAGGATTATATTCTCCCGCCGCGTCACTGTCAACTAAAAACTTTACAGATATCTTGTCAACTGTAAAGTTTAGTGCTATACTACAGGACATGTCACCCGACAAAAGCAGCAGATTCCCCCAATATATGGGAATCTGTTCAAAGGTTTAAATATTAAAAAAGGATTCAATTATACTATGAAGACAGATATTCTCATTGCAGGCTCAGGCTGCTCCGGTCTTTACTGTGCCCTTCAGCTTCCCCGCGATAAAAAAATTACTATTATAACCAAATCCGACCTTACCAGCAATGACTCCTATCTTGCCCAGGGCGGTATGTGCATGCTGAAAGAACAGTCTGATTACGACAGTTTTTTCGAAGACACTATGAAAGCCGGACATTACGAAAATGACAAGGATTCTGTAGATATTATGATCCGCACCTCCCCGGAAGTCGTAAAGGATCTGGTTTCCTACGGAGCGCGTTTCGAGCGAAACGAAGATGGAAGCCTCTCCTACACCAAAGAAGGCGCTCATTCCACCAACCGGATTATTTTCCATGAGGATGTTACCGGCAAGGAAATCACCAGTACCTTGCTTCGTGAGGTTCAGAAGCTTTCCAATGTTCAGCTTCTTGAGTACACTACTATGGTGGACATTCTGGAAAAAGATAACCACTGCTACGGTGCTGTAATTCGTCGTCCGGACGGTTCTCTTGATACAGTTACTGCCACCTGCACCGTTATGGCAAGTGGCGGAGTAGGCGGTCTTTACAAGCATTCCACTAATTTCCGTCACCTTACCGGTGATTCTCTTGCTATTGCTATTAAACACAATATTGAGCTGCAAAATCCTGATTACGTGCAAATTCATCCAACCACCTTCTACACCAAACGGCCAGAGGATCGCAGTTTCCTGATTTCTGAATCCGTAAGAGGCGAAGGCGCAAAATTATACGACAAAAACATGAACCGCTTTACCGATGAACTGCTCCCCCGTGATCTTCTTTCCCAGAAAATCCATGAACAGATGGCAAAGGATGGCACTGATTTTGTCTGGGAGGATCTGAGAACCATTCCAGCTGAAACACTGCGCCATCATTTTCCAAATATTGTTGAACACTGCAAGGAAATGGGTTATGATGTTTTCAAAGAATGTATTCCGGTTGTTCCCGCACAGCACTACTTTATGGGTGGTGTAAAGGTTGACCACCAGAGCCGTTCCTCTATGGAAAATCTTTATGTAGTAGGAGAAGCCGCCTGCAATGGTGTCCACGGCAGAAATCGCCTCGCCAGCAATTCTTTGCTGGAAAGTCTTGTTTTCGCAAAACGTGCTGCACAGGATATGGTCTCCACTGCTTTAAATTCAACTGATGCAGATACACAGATAACAGCCGAATACCTTTCAGCTCATGTTGATCTCCACCAGTATGAAGACCAGCAGGCTCTTGCCGAAGCTTACTATCACCTTGCAATCGAAGCCATTACACTTGGCGCAAATACAGCTGACAGAAAGGAATTTTTATATGTTTGATCAGGTAACTCTTGGGTTAAATGTTGACCCATTTATTTTAAGTGCATTAAAAGAAGATATTACAAGTGAAGATGTCTCCACCAACAGTGTTATGCCAAAGCCAACTCCAGGCGTTGTAGATCTTATCTGCAAACAGGACGGAATTATCTGTGGTCTGCAGGTTTTTGAGCGTGTTTTCACTCTCCTGGATCCATCCACTAAAGCAGAATTCTATGTAAAAGACGGGGATCATGTAGAGAACAAGCAGCTTGTCGGAAGGGTTTACGGAGATATTCGTGTTCTTCTCTGCGGAGAAAGAACAGCCCTTAACTATCTGCAGCGAATGAGTGGAATTGCCACCTACACCAGCCAGGTTGCAGCTCTTCTGGAGGGTACCGGAATCAAGCTTCTTGATACCAGAAAAACCACACCGAATAACCGTATCTTCGAGAAATATTCCGTACGTATCGGTGGAGGAAATAACCACCGTTACAATCTTTCTGACGGCGTTCTTTTAAAGGATAACCATATCGGTGCTGCCGGCGGCGTAAAACAGGCTATCTCCATGGCAAAAGCCTATGCACCTTTTGTCCGCAAAATCGAGGTAGAGGTAGAAAATCTTGATATGGTAAAAGAAGCAGTAGAGGCCGGAGCTGACATTATCATGCTGGATAACATGACTACTGAACAGCTTAAGGAATCTATCGATTACATTGCCGGACGTGCTGAAATCGAAGTTTCCGGAAATGTAACAAAAGAAAACATTGCCAGACTTACCGGTTTAGGTGTAAATTATGTATCAAGCGGAGCACTTACCCATTCCGCTCCTATTATGGATTTATCAATGAAGAATCTCCATACTGTAGAATAAAAATCATGAAGAGTGAAGAAAGAAGAAAACAGCTTTTAAATATTTTATCCTCTAGCACCGGTCCGGTTTCCGGCGGTGCCTTGTCACAGGAGCTGCACGTTAGCCGACAGATCATTGTACAGGATATTTCACTCCTGCGTGCAAATGGTGCCACTATTTTCTCAACCAATAAGGGCTATCTTCTGCAGGAAGAAAAGAAATATTCCCGTGTATTCAAGGTCATTCATACAGACGACCAGGTGGAAGAGGAGCTTAGTGCCATTGTAGATGCAGGCGGACAGATTCGCGATGTATTTGTCTTTCACAAGGTCTATGGCGTCCTGAAGGCAGATATGGGAATCAAATCTCGTCGGGATATCCGCAACTATATGGAGGAAATCAGTACCGGGAAATCCAGTCTTTTGAAGAATGTGACCTCCGGCTATCATTATCATACCATAGATGCGGAAAGTGAAGAAATTCTGGATGCCATTCAGGAAGAACTCAGACAGAGGGGCTTTCTCGCCAAACTGCAGGATTATGAGCCTGTAGACTTCTGGAATAGTCAGGACTAAAGTATATTTTCCCCCTTTACTGCATACATATAAAGGATGTAGCAGAAAGGGGGACTTTTTTATGCAAAATCTTTATACTCGCCTGATCAACCGAAATCACCCGCTTCCATCCGACTATGTTCCTGAAAATCTTGTCGATATAGGAATTCCCTTCCACGCATGTCTTAATGATTCCAGACGTCTTCTGGAAAAAAAGACTGCTCACGCCGCTCTTTGCCTTATAAATGCAGCCTGCAAAGAGGGGCTGTGTCTTTATGGCATTTCCGGCTATCGTTCTTATAAGCGCCAGCAGAAGCTTTACACAGGTAATCCTTACGTTGCTGCACCAGGCACCAGCGAGCATCAAAGCGGACTGGCTCTGGATGTTTCCTGTCCAGCTCTTCACATGGAACTGCTCCCGGAGTTTGCCCATACCCAAGAGGGTAAATGGCTTGCACGCAACGCATCTCTTTTTGGATTTATTCTCCGCTATCCGCAAAACAAAGAAAATATTACCGGTATTCCATATGAGCCCTGGCATATTCGCTATGTCACCCGGGAACTCTCCGGGTATCTGGCACTTACAGGAATGACGCTGGAAGAATATCATCACCTCAATAATCAGTATATATAATACTGCTGGCTTCTTGTTTTATTACACATATCTTTCACAATTCATTTATTATTGCAGATTTCCAACGCATAATTCCCCTCATTTTTCACATACTATCCATACAGTACAAAATATGGAAGCAGATGAAAAATACAGGAGGAACAGATAAATGAAAGCAACAGGAATCGTAAGAAGAATTGACGACCTGGGCAGGGTAGTCATACCAAAGGAAATTCGCAGAACCTTGCGAATCAAAGAAGGCACACCCCTTGAAATCTTCACAGACCGTGAGGGCGAAATTATTCTCAAAAAATATTCTCCCATCGGTGAGTTAAGCATTTTTGCAAAAGAATATGCGGAATCCCTTTCCCAGTCTACCGGAATGCTCTCCTGCATCACTGACCATGATCAGGTAGTTGCTGCTGCCGGTCCCGGAAGCCGGGAACTTATCGGGAAAATGATCAGTCAGCAGCTGGAAGGCGTTATTAACGGCCGGGAATCTAAATGCCTGAACACAAAAGACAGAGGTAAAATCCCCGTAGTAGACGAACAGCCGGAATTTTCCGGCACACAGGTCATTCACCCCATCATCTCCGCAGGTGACGCTATCGGCAGTGTTATCCTTCTTGGGAAAAGTGATAAAGACATAATGGGCACCAGCGAAAAACTTCTTGCTCAAACTGCTGCCGGATTTCTTGGGCGGCAGATGGAACAATAATATTTCGAAAAAATCAAACAGGGAGCAGATCATCTCAACGAAATGATCTGCTCCCTGAAATTATTTACAAACAACAGCAACAATCTATTCAAAGCGTATCCCGCATCTTCTGTCTCTGCCTGGTAATGTCAAAATACTCCAAAGAAACGATTCCATGCTTTACCAGCATATCAAAAACTGCCTTCTGCTCTGGCGTCATAGCCATTCCTACTGTAGAATTATAGTCTGTAAGCACACATCCGGTTTTCTCAATTAGCCAAAACAATGCGGAATCATTTTCCGGTATCATCTTCCAGATTTCTTTCTCTGAATATGGCAAAAGTTCCATCATCATCTGAAGATGCCCTTTCTCTCCAATCAGCCTGTAATCTCCGTCCGGCATAATAATTCCATCAGAAAAATTCTGAATCTCATCTGCTTCCTGTAAAAGCTCTTCTGTTACCTTCACACCCAATACCCCCTGCAAATTCTATACAGCCGCTCCACGCATACCAACGACCTGTTATTATTTTACCATAATACTCCCCTAAGTGCTATCTGTTCTTTTTTGTTCTCTTCCTAATCTTGCCTTAAAACTTTTACTATAAAACTTTTAAGAAATCCCTTGCATTTTTGAAAAAACGTGGTATAGTTATCACATACTTTATGATGTAGTTTTAATTACTACATGTTGTGGTTTTTATTTTTCTTTGTTTTTGGAGGTGTTATTTATGAGATTTAAATTAAAGGATCCGGGAAGCGCAATTACACACGGTATCGCATTTCTCCTGGCTGCAGTCGGGGCTGCACCACTTTTGATCCGCTCATCTGTATGGAGCGATCATATTCATATACTGGCTTTAAGTATTTTTATTCTTACCATGATGCTGCTTTATGCAGCCAGCACACTTTACCATTCTGTAAATTCCACAGATAAGGTTAATCGTATTCTGAAGAAGCTGGATCACATGATGATCTTTGTTATGATTGCCGGCAGCTAT
>CAKRKL010000121.1 GCA_934358405.1 uncultured Blautia sp. | reverse complement strand
AGTAGTACATGCGGAAGATGGGACTTGAACCCACACAAGCGCAATGCTTACAAGATCCTTAGTCTTGCTCGTCTGCCAGTTCCGACACTTCCGCATATCGCATTTCTTATGGAGATTTGTTTTTCTCTCGCTGCGACGGATATCAGTATAACAAAGGGATATAGGATTGTCAACACATTTTTTGAAAAAAATTAAAAAATTTTATTTTCTTTTTGAAAAAAAGAGGAATTTGAAATTTTGTGTAGAATATAATTAATAGGAGGAAGATTATCAGTACACCTGTCAGGCTTTGGAGGATAATAGATATATGAATATCAGAGAGAGCATGGAAGAAAGAGAACTGGAGCTGCTCAGCCCTTATGCATCCTACAGCGGAAGGTCCAGAGGAAGAGACCGCGAGGAAGAAGAGTGCGATGTGCGCACTGTATACCAGCGGGATCGCGACAGGATTCTGCATAGCAAGGCTTTCCGCAGAATGAAGGATAAGACACAGGTGTTTTTGGCACCGGAGGGGGATCATTACAGAAATCGCCTTACCCACACACTGGAGGTTTCACAGATTGCCCGCACCATAGCCAAAGCACTGAAGCTGAACGAGGATTTGGTAGAGGCGATTGCACTTGGACATGATCTGGGACATACGCCCTTTGGACATTCCGGTGAAACTGCTCTTAACCAGGTACATCCAGGCGGCTTTGCCCATTATCAGCAGAGCCTGCGCGTGGTAGAGGTGCTGGAGAAGAACGGGGAGGGGCTGAACCTTACCTGGGAAACCAGAAATGGAATACTGAATCATCGAACCAGCGGCAATCCATCGACCCTGGAAGGACAGGTTGTACGTTTTTCGGATAAGATCGCATATGTGCACCACGACATGGATGATGCACAGCGGGCAGGAATTATCACAGAGAATGACATTTCAGCCAGCCTGAGGGAATTCCTTGGACAGACTACAAGAGAAAGGCTGAATACACTTGTACATGATGTGATCGAGCATAGTCTCGGGCAGCCTTCTATACAGATGTCAGCACCGGTAGAGCAGGCACTGATGGATCTGCGCTCAGAGATGTTCCAGAAGGTATATCTGAATCCTATAGCGAAAAAAGAAGAATCCAAGGCAATCAAAATGCTGACGGAGCTGTATGAATATTACATAGATCACCCGGAAGCCATGTCCAGGGAGTACCGTTCCCTGGTGGAGAAAAGAAACATTCCCAAAAACCGGGCGATATGCGACTGGCTGTCAGGCATGACAGATCAGTACTCCATGAAGAAATTCAAGGAGATTTTTATTCCCAGAGCATGGGAAGTGTATTAGAAAAGGAGGATAGGCATGCGTTATTCTGACGATATCATTGAAGAAGTACGTATGAAAAATGATATTGTAGATGTGATATCCCAGTATGTGAGACTGACCAGAAAGGGAAATTCTTATTTTGGTCTGTGTCCTTTTCACAATGAGAAGACACCATCCTTCTCAGTAACCCCGTCCAAGCAGATGTATTATTGCTTCGGCTGTGGAGCAGGAGGAAATGTATATAATTTTGTAATGCAGTATGAGAATTATTCCTTTGGAGAGGCGCTTTCCCATCTGGCAGAGCGTGCAGGAGTAGAGCTTCCTAAGATCGAGTATTCTCAGGCTGCCCGTGCGAAGGCAGAGAAACGGGCTGTTCTGTTGGAAATCAATAAGAAAGCTGCACAGTATTTCTATTATCAGCTGCGCAAGGAGAATGGAAAGGCTGCTCACGATTATCTGACCGGAAGAGGCTTAAGTGAAGAAACTATCAAAAAGTTTGGACTTGGCTATTCGGATAAGTACAGTGATGATTTGTACAAATATCTGAAGGCTCAGAATTACAGTGATGATCTTTTGCGGGAATCCGGGCTGTTCAATGTGGATGAACGGCAAGGCATGTACGACAAGTTCTGGAATCGTGTTATTTTTCCTATTATGGATGTAAATAACCGTGTGATCGGATTTGGCGGACGTGTAATGGGAGATGGCAAGCCAAAATATCTGAATTCTCCGGAAACTCAGATATTTGATAAAAGCCGCAATCTTTACGGCTTAAATATTGCAAGGACCACCAGGAAAAATTATCTGATTCTGTGTGAGGGCTACATGGATGTAATATCTATGCATCAGGCTGGCTTTACCAATGCAGTAGCTTCCCTTGGAACTGCCCTTACATCCGGTCATGCCAGCCTGGTGAAGCGCTATACCCAGGAAGTCCTTCTTCTGTACGATAGCGATGAAGCCGGAGTAAGGGCAGCTTTAAGAGCGATTCCTATTCTTCGGGAAGCTGGAGTGAATTCCAGAGTGGTGAATCTTCGGCCTCACAAGGACCCGGACGAATTTATTAAGACAGAAGGAGCAGGGGCCTTCGAGGAAAGACTGGAGGCAGCTACAGATAGCTTTATGTTCCGGGTGAATATTGCAGCGGGAGAATTTCAGATGGAAGAACCACAGGGGCAGAACCGGTTTTTTGAGCGGTGTGCCCAGTATCTTCTGGAGCTATCCGATGAATTGGAACGTGGCCTGTATATTGAGGCAATCGTAAAGGAATACCGCAAGTACGGCATCAGTGCGGACAACCTGCGCAAGCGTGTGAACACACTTGCCATGAAGGGAACTCCTGCAGAAAAGCGGATCCAGCCTAAATCAGGAGATCCGGCAGCAAGAAAGAAAGAAAAAGCAGGAGACAAATCCCAGAAGCTGATGCTTACCTGGCTGGTAACCTATCCGGGAATTTTTGAAACTGCAGAGAAATATCTGACGCCGTCTGATTTTGTAGTTCCTCTTTATAAAGAGGTGGCAGAGATGCTTTGGAATCAGCGGAAGGAGGGGGATGTGAATCCTGCCAGACTTCTGAATGCATTTACAGACAGTGACGAGCAGAAAGAGGTAGCATCTTTGTTTAATGCCACCATTCACCTTGAAACGAAGGAGGAACAGGAGAGAGCCTTTTTTGACGCACTCCTTCGGATTAAGAATGAAAGTCTGGCAGAAAAAAACAAAAACTGGGATCCCACAGACATGGCCGCTTTGCAGGAGCTTGTGCAGGCCAAGAAGGAGCTGGAGGAGCTTGGAAGAAAAAGGCAGCAGCTGCATATTTCTTTTGAATAAGGATAAAATATTAACACTATATGGAGGTTAGAGTACCTATGGAAATGAATATGGGCAAATTCAGTGAGAAACTGGTAGAACTTCTGGAACTTGCAAAAAAGAAAAAAAATGTCCTGGAATATCAGGAAATCAGTGACTTTTTTAAAGATCAGCCCCTGGATGCAGAACAGATGGACAAGATTTTTGACTTTCTGGAAGCAAGTGGCGTAGACGTTCTTCGAATTACAGATAATGGCGCAGATGATCTGATGCTGGATGATGATATGGACATTGATGGACTTGATGATGAAGACGAGGTTGAGCTGGACAAAATTGACCTGTCTGTTCCGGAGGGCGTGAGCATTGAAGACCCTGTTCGTATGTATCTGAAAGAAATCGGTAAGGTTCCGCTTCTTTCAGCAGAAGAGGAAATTGAGCTGGCCAAGAGGATGGAGCAGGGCGATGAAAGCGCTAAGAAGCGTCTGGCAGAAGCCAATCTTCGTCTGGTTGTCAGCATTGCAAAGCGTTATGTTGGCCGCGGAATGCTGTTTCTTGACCTGATTCAGGAAGGAAACCTTGGTCTTATTAAGGCAGTTGAAAAGTTTGATTATCGCAAGGGCTATAAGTTCAGTACCTATGCAACCTGGTGGATCCGTCAGGCCATTACAAGAGCAATCGCAGACCAGGCGCGTACGATTCGTATTCCGGTGCATATGGTTGAAACCATCAACAAGCTTATCCGCGTTTCCAGACAGTTACTGCAGGAGCTTGGACGTGAACCTACTCCGGAGGAAATTGCAGAGGAAATGGACATGCCTGTTGACCGTGTGCGCGAGATCCTGAAAATCTCCCAGGAGCCGGTTTCCCTTGAGACTCCGATCGGTGAGGAGGAGGACAGCCATCTTGGAGATTTCATTCAGGATGACAATGTTCCGGTTCCGGCTGACGCAGCTGCATTTACCCTTCTGAAGGAGCAGCTGGTAGAGGTTCTTGGAACGCTTACAGAAAGAGAGCAGAAGGTTCTTCGCCTCCGCTTCGGACTGGACGACGGACGTGCCAGAACCCTCGAGGAGGTTGGTAAGGAGTTTAATGTTACCAGAGAGCGAATCCGTCAGATTGAGGCGAAGGCTCTTAGAAAGCTTCGTCATCCAAGCCGCAGCCGTAAGCTGAAGGACTATCTGGATTAAGGAGTAGGACATGCAGTTATCCTTAAGACTGTCTGCAATTGCAGACATGGTAACAACAGGAAACCGTCTGGTAGATGTGGGCTGCGACCACGGGTATCTGCCGGTGTATCTGATACAACAGAAAAAGATTCCGTCGGCCATTGCAATGGATGTACGAAAGGGACCTCTTTCCAGGGCAAAGGAGCATATTTTGCAATATGGACTGGAGGAGTACATACAGACCCGCCTGTCAGATGGACTTGAGAACCTGAAGGCCGGGGAGGGGGACACTCTTGTAATTGCAGGTATGGGAGGTCCCCTTATGGAAAGAATTCTCACAGATGGAAAATCTGTGAGAGATTCTTTTTCAGAACTGATTTTACAGCCGCAGTCTGATATTCCACATTTTCGCAGATTTATACAGTCACAGGGCTGGGAAATCACAGAGGAAAAAATGGTGGAGGAAGACGGCAAATTTTATCCTATGATGCGTGTGGTGAAGATTTATCGCGATGTAGCTTCAGAGGCAGAAGCTTTAGCTTTACAGTGTGACAGTGGTGAAATGGCTGCTGCGGAGAGAATGAGGACACCTTATACCCTGGAAGAGGCCTTTGGAAAATATCTTCTGAAGGAGCATAATCCGGTCCTTTACCGCTATCTTTTAAAAGAAGAGCGAATCCGCACGGCAATTTTAAAACAGCTTCAGGCTGCTCCCCAGGCAGAGGCTGTGGCGGCACGTATCCGGGAAGTAAAGGAGGAAGCGCAGCTGATCGAGGCGGCGCTGGCAGAATATGAAAGTGAATAAACTGACAGACTGGCTGGAGGAACATTTTCCTACAGCTGTTGCAGAGGACTGGGATAATGTGGGCCTTCTTGCAGGAGATGACCAGAGTGAGGTAAATCATGTTTTTCTTGCTCTTGATCTGACAGATGAAACTCTTGAGGAAGCCATAGAGGCGGGAGCTGATATGATAGTCACTCACCATCCTATGATTTTTTCCGGTATCAAAAAAATCAACAACCACAGCTTTACCGGGCGCAGACTTCTGAAGCTGGTGCGCAGTGGGATTTCCTATTATGCTATGCATACAAACTATGATATTCTGGGGATGGCAGATTTAAGTGCGAAATATCTGGAATTATCAGAGACACAGGTACTCATGGTTACAGGCGAGCAGGATGGAGCGACGGTTGGCTTTGGACGTGTGGGAAAAATCCCATCAGAGATGACTCTGAGAGAATATGCACTTCTGGTCAAAAAGAACCTGAAGCTATCAGATGTAAAGGTATATGGAAATCCCAAGCAGAGGGTTAAGACTGCAGCGGTTTGTACCGGATCCGGCAAGAGCATGATTTCCGATGTACTGGCAGCAGGGGCAGATGTGTATGTGACAGGAGACATTGATCATCATACCGGAATTGATACGGTTGCCCAGGGCCTTTGCATTATTGATGCGGGACATTATGGTACAGAATATATTTTTATGGAAGATATGAAAGAACGGCTTGAAAGGGCATTTCCAACACTGCAAGTTACCTGTGCACAGGTGAAAA
>CAKRKL010000120.1 GCA_934358405.1 uncultured Blautia sp. | reverse complement strand
GATATTCTCTTCCTACTACCTCAGAATATATTTATATGAGCACGGCGCAGAAGATTCAGCATATTTTTTCACAATATATAAAAGAAGCAGAATTGAAAGATTTTTATGAAATGGACATTGCCTCTGCCGGAATCACCAGAGGATTTATGGCAAAAAAATGCGACCTCTATTTTACCATGGAGAATAAATTAAGAAGATTACTGAAATGCTGCTTTACCTTATATAAAGTACCGGAAGCCAAACAAGAGGAAGTAATAGGTCAGATCTTAAAAATGGATCTGAAACCAATTGCAGAGAAAATCATAGAAGACACAGTAAGAAAAGCAGAAGAAGGATTTGAATCAGTTTTGGCAGAAAAGTAAATATTTTGAAAATTATATAAGTATAAAAGGACTGACAAAAACCTGTCAAAAGTAGCAGCGACCTGCACAGAAGATGGATTAACGGAAGGAAGATACTGTGAAATCTGCGGTGCAGTTTTGCAGCACAGAAAGCAGTGAAGGCAACAGGCCATAAAGAAGTAATAGACAAAGAAATAAATGCCACGTATTTTACTCTTTAAGGATCCTGAACCTGAGGAAATTAATGGATTTAAAGACATTACAGAAGCTGTAAACTTTTTAGATATAATTATCCAGTGTGACGGACAATCAATAAATAATAAAGAGCATTTCTGCTTCACTCATAGAACAATTGAACCACATGAGGAGCGAAGTATTGAATATAGCGATGGAAGAACCGAAATGGGATGCTTTAAGTGCGAGGCATGCGCCTGGAGAAGAACTATTCGGTATATAAATGAACCATCGTGGTATGCAGATTAAAGATATCCGGGGCACAAATTGTCATGTTGTTCATATCTGTAAGGAAATTTACAGAAATTAAGGGGCTGGAAACAGTCCCTTTTCAAATATTTTTGGAAAGTTACAGGGAAAACATATGGATAAAGTTTTGAAAAACTGTGCGTCGCATTCTCGTTACTTCAGTGATGAGCTAGGCGCACTATTTTTTGAAAATAAGCAGAACAAATGTTTGTAAATTCTATTTGCATATGGTACAATTCATTAGGAAAGTATCAGATTCAGAGCAAACAAAAAGAGCAATTCTGAGAAAAACTGGAACTGCTCTGAATGTGATTCTTTCCAATTGAATTGTCTGGTAATCTATATAGATGAAAACTGGAGTTTACCTTAATCAAAATGTAATCTTAAGAATGAGATTCCATTGAAAAGCAAAATAATTGGCAGGAGGATATCTTATGTTTCGCGAGATGAGAAGATTTAAGCAACAGGTTTCACAAGATGAATGTAAAAAAATATTAAAAGATGAAAAAAGAGCTGCTTTTTCTGTAATTGGTGATGAAGGGTATCCCTATACCATTCCAATTAATTTTTACTATGAAGAGGCTGATCATACGATTTATTTTCATGGAGCCAGAGAAGGACACAAGATGGATGCAATCCAGAAATGTAATAAAGTGTGTCTGACAACCTGGAACCAGGGTTTCAAAAAAGAAGGGCACTGGGAGTGGAATGCCACAAGTGTTGTTGTGTTTGGAAAAGCAGAACTTGTCACAGATACCAAGATTATAGAAGACCGTCTTCAAAAACTGGCAGAAAAATATTACCCTACAGTAGAAGAAGTAGAAAAAGAAATGAATGGTTCTGCAAGAAGTCGTGTCCAGCTATTTGCAATCAGAATTGAGCATATGACAGGGAAGCTTGTAAATGAGAAATAATGTGTAAGAGAGTTTGCTGACATAAAAGAGAAAGGAACACATTTATGATTATTCAGACCGGTATGCGGACGGATATCCCGGCGTTTTATTCGGAATGGCTGTGTAACCGGATAAAAGAGGGCTACGTGATGGTTCGGAATCCATATCAGCCGCAGCAGGTAACACGATATACCTTTTCGCCTTCTGTGGTAGATCTGATTGCGTTCTGCTCGAAAAATCCGGCGCCTATGCTTTCACACATGGATTTACTGAAAACATATGGAATGTACTGGTTCGTTACCATTACCCCTTATGGAAAAGAAATAGAGCCTCTGGTTCCAGATGTAGAAGCGGTAATAGATACATTTAGGCAACTGGCTGAGATTACAGGACCGGATTCCATGGGATGGCGTTATGACCCTATATTCCTGAATGAGACTTATACGCCAGAGGTCCATATCCAAAAGTTTACACAGATCGCACAGGCCCTTGAGGGCTATACCCATACCTGCGTGATCAGTTTCATCGACCTGTACCAGAAAGTGAGAAGAAATTTTCCGGAAGCCCAAGCTGTACCAAAAGAAAAACGTCTGTCACTTGGGAAAACCATGATACAGATAGCCGCGGCACATGGAATGAAAGTATATCCCTGTGGAGAAGGAACAGAATTAGCCTGTTATGGGGCAGATTGCAATGGCTGTATGACACAGGAAACATACGAAAAAGCCCTCCATACCACGCTGGATATACCGAAAAAGCAGCCACTACGGAAAGAATGTGCCTGTTTTATGGGAAATGATATTGGAGTATATAATACCTGTCTTCATGGATGTAAATATTGTTATGCTAATTACGATACCAAAACGGTTCGTCAGAATTATGCTTTGCATGATCCGAAATCCCCGTTTTTGATTGGAAATTTAAAAGCGGATGATAAAATACATCAGGCGAATCAGAAAAGCTGGATCGACGGACAACTGGTTCTGAAATTTGATTGATAGAAGGAAAAGCTATATGGAAAAGCTTTTGAAAGAACACTGAGCATAAGGAGAGTCTGAAAATGGCAAAATTATATTTCCGCTACGGAGCAATGGGAAGCTCGAAATCAGCAAACATACTAATGGTCCGTTATAACTACGAAGAGCGCGGTCAGTATGCCGTTTTGTTAAAACCAAGAACAGACAACCGGGATGGAGAACGCAAGATCCAGTCCCGTATGGGATTGTCTGCTTCAGCAGAATACGTGGATGAATTTTTAAAAGAGATTTCCCAAACCTGGAAAGAAGGAAATAAAGAATACAGTTATCAGGGAAAGAAAGTGGATGCAGTTCTGGTAGATGAAGCACAGTTCCTTTCGGAAGCGAAAATAGACACTTTGTCCGACCTTGTGGATTTTTATAATATTCCAGTGATCTGCTATGGACTGCGCACCGATTTCCGCAACCGCTTATTTCCTGGCTCCAGACGTCTGATGGAGATTGCAGATGTCATAGAAGAGGTGCCGACTGTCTGCTGGTGTGGAAAGCGTGCACAGTGTAATACCCGGTATGCAAATGGAAAAATTGTACGGGAGGGTGCGCAGATCATGCTTGGCTCCAATGAAAGCTATGTGGCGCTTTGCCGGAAGCACTACAAAGAAGGAAAATTATGGAAAGAAGCTGGAGCAGAAAATGAAACGAGCACCAGGAGAAACTGTAAAATTATGGAAAAAGAGTAAGATATAAGAGGAAGGGGACTATTCTATGAGTAAGAAAAAGGTAGCTTTTATCTGTGTCCATAATTCATGCCGCAGCCAGATAGCAGAAGCATTCGGAAAGCATCTGGCATCAGATGTATTTGAAAGCTATTCGGCTGGTACAGAGACAAAACCGCAGATCAATCAGGATGCGGTCCGGATTATGAAAGAATCATATGGAATAGATATGGAAGCAGATGGTCAGTACAGCAAACTGATTTGCGATATCCCCACGCCTGATATTGTGATTTCCATGGGATGCAATGTCGGATGCCCGTTTATTGGCAGATCTTTTGACGATAACTGGGGACTGGAAGATCCAACGGGAAAAAGCGATGAGGCGTTTAAATTAGTTATGGAAGAAATCAGGAAGAAAATCCTTGAATTAAAGAAGCATGCTTTTGATATGCTAAAGCCAGAATTACAGGTAAGCAAGGAAGCGGCAGCAAAGTTCAACCTTCATTTTGAATATGCGCTGAAACATTACTTTGCAGAAAACTAAAATAGATTTTGATAATTCAAGTGAAAATTGTACGTTAGGATCGGAGAAAAGTAAAGAAATGAAACAATATATCGTGGATGCTTTTACAAATGAACCGTTCTCCGGAAACCCGGCAGCGGTTTGTGTGATGGATCAGTGGCCATCTGAGAAATCTATGATGAAGCTTGCTATGGAAAACAATCTTTCCGAAACAGCATTTATTGTAAAAGAGGAAAAAGGTTACCATTTAAGATGGTTCACACCGGGAACGGAAGTGGAATTATGCGGGCATGCAACACTGGCTTCTGCTTTTGTGATCCTGAATTATTATGAACCCCAAAGCGCTGCTGTTACATTCCATACCCTTAGTGGAAAGCTGACGGTCAGGAAAGACGAAAATCTATATGAAATGGATTTTCCAACCTATGAACTTCGTGAGATACCAGTTACGGATGCAATGGAAAGGGCATTCGGGGTACGGCCACAAAAAGCAGTTCTGGGGCTTGACCTGATCTGTGTCTTTGAAAAGGAAGAGCAGGTACGGCAGATGCAGCCCGACCAGACACTTTTAAAGGAAATCGAGGGCAGGATCCAGAACGCTACAGCTGCAGGAATAAATGTGGACTGTGTTTCGAGAAGCTTCTGTCCGAAACTATCCATTGCAGAAGACCCTGTATGTGGGTCTGCGCATTGCCAGATCGCTGCGTACTGGTCCAGAGTTTTGAACAAGCCTGCGATTAAAGCGTATCAGGCATCCAGACGTGGGGGATATCTTTACCTTGAACTTCTGGATAAAGGAAGGATAAAGATCAGCGGGGAAGCCGTATTGGTTGCGGTTGCTGATATTAAGGCAAAACTCTAAATGGGAGCTATCGAAGATTCCTTTTAATAAAAGAAATACTAAGAGAAGTAAAGAAACTTTATAGTATGGATGAAAGAGGGATAGAACATGTGCGGAAGATATTACATCTCAGAAGAAACCTATCAGGATCTACAACGGATTGTCTCCCTGGTTGAGCAGAACATAAAGAAAAAAATCCAGACCGGGGACATTCATCCTACGGAAACGGCTCCCGTTCTTGTATGGAAAGAGCCGGGAAGGCTTTGCCTGACCGAAAAAACCTGGGGGTATCCAGGCTGGCAGAAAAAAGGCATCATTTTTAATGCCCGGGCAGAATCTGTAAAAGAGAAGCGGATCTTTCAGAATGGGATTTCCTATCACCGGGCAGTGATTCCAGTAAGCGGTTTCTATGAATGGAACCATCAGAAGGAAAAGAATACTTTTTACCGGAAAGATGGGAATACCATGTATCTGGCAGGATTTTATGACCGGTTTGGTATGGAAGACCGTTTTATCATTCTTACGACACAGGCCAATGATTCCATGAAACTGGTACATGACCGAATGCCGCTGGTTCTGGAAAGCAGCCAGGTTGTTCCCTGGCTTAGTGAAAAGGAAAGTGCAGGAAAACTCTTGCAGCAGGAGCCGGTTTCCTTAGAACGCTATACGCCCTATGAGCAGCAGTCTTTGTTTTGAAATATAAATATAGAATCCAGAAAAAGCTGGTATGTGATTCGTTCACAGAACCAGCCTTTTTATTTTATCACAAAAATCGAAAACGGGATCGGAATCAGAACCAAAGGTTCATTCCGATAAATTGGACACAACGAAAAAAAGAGGGAAAAAGAAACATTTACCACTTTACATCCTGTAAGTGAGGCTATATAATATGCAAAAGTAGAACATATGTTCTTAATATGAGAGAGGTGAATCCTGTGGAACGAAAAATCTTACACAGTGACGCAAATTCATTTTATGCCAGTGTGGAAATGCTCTATCATCCCGAACATGCCGGAAAGCCCCTGGCTGTTGGTGGAGATCCTGAGGCCAGACATGGGATTGTTCTGACAGCAAATTATACTGCCAAGCAAAAGGGGGTAAA
>CAKRKL010000119.1 GCA_934358405.1 uncultured Blautia sp. | reverse complement strand
CAAATGCTATGACAAAGGCCTTAAAACAGCTGATTCATCAGCAAGTCTATCATTTATAAAGTTGTAAACTGGTGTACAGGAATATAAAAAGCGGAAAATAGTGTTCCTTGAACTAGGCGTAGGATATAATACTCCTGGCATTATAAAATATCCGTTCTGGCAGATGACAAACACATTTCAACATGCATTTTATATGTGTCTGAACCAGGGTGAAGCATATGCACCGGAAGAAATAAGGAAAAAGTCTGTTTGCATGAATGAAGATATTGGAGAAGTTCTGAAAGAACTGCAGACTTGACAGACAGATTCGATTGGAGTTTTACTATATAAGGGGGCTGTCGGGAAATAGACAGCCTCCTTATACTCTACAATTTCAGAAAATCATCAGTCGGAACCAAAATACATGCGCAAAAATTCTCCATAGGCTGGAAGCATTTGATAATAAGTTGTTTTTGAAGCTGGACACTATATGTCTGAAGGTGATAGCTTTTACCGTTTACTGCAACATCGGTATAGGCAGCCAGAAGCTTTTTATTATTTTGGGGAAATACCTGATAGAGAGAGTGCCCCAGCACTTCTTCCGGCATTTTCTTTCCCAGAAAGAGCAGTTCTTTGTTACAATAACGGAACACGAAATCAATTCCGGCTCCGTTTTCGTTGAAAATAAGCTCGATCACGCAAAAGGCAAGGGGCATGTTATCCAATACGGAGAAACGTGTACAGATATCGGTGGATGTAATTTTGGAAAGCTCATGACGCAAAGCTTTGTTTAGCTGTTTATGGCTGGCGGCACCACGTTTACGACCTTCCAGACAGGTGCCGTCCAGCATGTGATAGGTACAGTTTTCAATGTATTTAATCTGTTCTTTGGCAACTACAGTTCCCTTATTGATGCAAATATAGTTATAAGGTCTAAGCTCCTTGAACAGGTCCTTCACTGTGATAAAAGTTTTTATTACACGCTCGTCAGTTGTATAGATACAAGTCTTATTATTCTGTCTAAGCAAATATTTGATATCATTAATATGGATATTATATTTCTTGAAAAACTTTAATACTTTCTCATCCATATAAATGCCCCTCCCGATTTTTATTGTAAGTATACCATATCTGTAAAGATTTGTCAGTATAAATTGAAGATATCCGGGTCAAAATATCAGGAATCTAATATAGGAAGGGGAAAATATCTTTAGATTCCAGAATTATTTGAAAAATAAGGCATTATACCGAAAATCGTTTAACCAGATTTGCAGAAACCTCGATTTTGCAGGTGTGCTGTCTTGGTTCTTCAATTTGGGAGAGCAATTCTCTGGCAGCAACCTGTCCCATATAATGCCTGGGGACGCTGATGGTAGTAAGCGCAGGATCAATAATGCGTCCTTCGGAAACATTGTCAAAGCCAACTACTGCAATTTGTTCCGGAATCTTGTAGCCTCGCAGGCGCAGAGCCTTGATGGTGCCGATTGCAATCAGGTCATTATCTGCGAAATAGCAGTCCGCCAGGACATCGCCGCGGTCGATCACAGCCAGCATGTCTGCCATTGCACCATCAATAGACGGGGAGAGCTGGTGGATAATGCAGCGGGAACGAGACATTCCATTGGCATGGACTGCATGATAAAAGCCCTCAAGTCTTTCAGAAAAGTTACGAAGAGGATATGCAGACTGCAGATATCCAGGCTGTTTCATTCTGCGGCTGATCAGGTAATCTGTGGCCAGGTACGCTCCCTGGCGGTTGTTTGGGACTACATAATTGCAGTTCAGATTTTCAAAGTAAGCATCCAGAATTACTACCGGGAAAGGAAGCTTTAAAAACGGCCGAACCATTTCTTCACGCATTTCTGTACCAAATAAAATGATCCCCACACAATCTGTAGTTCGAAGATCTTCCAGATAATGTTCCAGGTTGTCCCTTTTCTCATAGAAGGTGATGACCTTCAGCTTGTAGTTGCCTTTTTGCACCATGGACTCCATGCCCTCAACCATTGCGTCAAAAATAGGAGAATAGGACATGATGGCATTATGGGAACGGTAGCTGACTGCATAGATGCTTCCGACTTTATTTTTCTTTAAAGAAAGCCTGGTAAAGTCATAGCCGTATTTCTCTGCGGCTTCTACTACCATACGGCGGGTTTCCGTGCTGACACCAGGCTTATTGTTCAGTGCCATGGAGACAGCAGTCTGTGAAAGATTCAGTTTTTCAGCCAGTTGTTTGGCAGTAATGGACATTTGCGGCACCTCCCGGATAAAGTTACAGTGATTTTGCCAGTTTAAAGTGATTTCTGTGGAAAATGTTTAGATTTTCCAGGCAGAAGTTTTCTATGTTGTATATATTGTACTTCTTAAATGAAAAATAAACAATATATTTGCAAGAAATAAAGTAAAAATAAAGTTGAAAACACTTTATTTTTTATTGGAATAAAGTTGAAAGAGACCTATACTAGAGCCATAAGGAAAAGCAAAGACGATATGAAGAAATAGCAAAAGTTGTGAGACAATTAGAGCTTTCCTGAAATCGGACAAACAAAATGTACATACAAAAACTTAAAATCACAAGGAGGAATGCAAAAAATGGCAAACATTAAAATTGGTTATGCACCAACCAGACGAAGCATTTTCAGCGCACCGGACGCAGTTAAGTATCGTGGACTTACTGCAGACAGATTAAGAGAGTTAGGAATTGATTTTGTAGATATCACAGACGTAAATGAAGAAGGTCTTCTTTATGACGAAGCAGGCCGCATCAAAATTGCAGAGAAATTCAAAAAAGAAAAAATCGATGGACTTTTCCTTCCTCATTGCAACTTCGGAACTGAGTTCGAGTGTGCAAGACTTGCAAAGGAATTAAACGTACCGGTTCTTCTGTGGGGACCTCTTGATGAGAGACCAGATGAGAACGGCGTTCGTCTTCGTGACACCCAGTGCGGACTTTTTGCAACAGGTAAAGTACTTAGAAGATTCCGTGTTCCATTTACTTATATGACAAACTGCAGACTGAACGATCCTGTATTCGAGAGAGGCCTTCGCGATTTCATGGCTGTCTGTAACGTAGTAAAAACCTTCCGCAACATGAGAATTCTTCAGATTTCCACAAGACCATATGAGTTTTGGTCAACCATGTGCAATGAGGGTGAGCTTCTTGAAAAATTCAACATTCAGCTGACTCCTATCCCAATGCCTGAGCTTACAGATGAGATGAAGAAAGCGAAAGCAGAGGGAACTGAGGTTGCAAAGGTTGTTGAGTATTGCCGTGCAAACATGGAAATCTGCGTAAAAGACAATGAGCTTGAGAACGTAGCTGCTCTTAAGGTTGCGATGGGAAATCTCATTAAGAAATATGGCTGCCAGGCAGCTGCAATCCAGTGCTGGAACCAGCTGCAGAGTGAAATCGGAATTATGCCATGTGCAGCAAATGCTCTTCTGAACGAAGAGGGAATTCCGGTTGTATGTGAGACTGACATTCACGGAGCAATTACAGCTCTTCTTGTTGAGGCAGCAGCACTTGACGATACCAGAAGCTTCTTTGCAGACTGGACTATCCGTCATCCTGATATTGAGAACGGCGAGCTTCTTCAGCATTGCGGACCATGGCCGATTTCTGTTGCAAGAGAAACACCGAAGCTTACTTATCCGTTGGCATTCAGCCATCCGGGAAGCATTACAGCAGAAGCAAAACATGGAGAAGTTACTCTGGCACGTTTTGATGGTGATAACGGAGAATACTCCATGCTTCTTGGAAAAGCCAAAGGCGTTGACGGACCGAAAGGAATGGGTACTTACCTGTGGGTTGAGGTAGAGAATATCAAACGTCTGGAAGCTAAGATCGTAGAGGGACCATATATCCATCACTGCGTAGGTATCCATAAGGATGTAGTTCCGGTACTTTACGAGGCATGCAAATATATGGGCATCACTCCTGATTTATATGATCCTATTGAAGAAGATGTGAAAGCATATTTAAGAGGTGAATGAGAATGGAAAATTTAAAGGCAAAATCTTTTGACTTAAGAAAAGATACTGTAGACATTATCGTTGCCGGAAAGGGCGGTCATATCGGTGGTGATATGAGCGTGATCGATACTCTGATCAGCCTGTATTTCTGTCAGATGAATGTTTCTCCGGAAAGACTTGATGACCCGGATCGCGACCGCTTTGTACTCAGCAAGGGTCATTCTGTAGAAGCGTATTATGCAGTGCTTGCAGCAAGAGGATTTCTGGATCTGGATGATATCAAAGCAAACTTCTCTAAGTTTGGTTCCAAATATATCGGACATCCGAACAATAAGCTTCCCGGAATCGAAATGAATTCCGGATCTCTCGGACATGGACTTCCGGTTTGTGTGGGCATGGCTCTCGCAGGCAAAAAGGACAACAGAGATTACCGTGTTTATACAGTAATGGGTGACGGTGAGTTAGCTGAAGGCTCTGTATGGGAAGGCTTCATGGCAGGACATCAGTACGAGCTGGACAACCTTTGCGCAGTAATCGACCGTAACCGTCTTCAGATTTCCGGAAATACAGAGGATGTTATGGGACATGACGATCTTCATGAACGTATCCGTTCCTTTGGATGGCATGTAATTGATGTAAAAGACGGAAATGATATTGACCAGTTAAATGCGGCTTTTGAGGAAGCAAAAACAGTAAAAGGAAAACCAACGGCAGTGATCGCCAATACTGTAAAGGGCTGTGGATCTTCTGTAATGGAAAACAAAGCAAACTGGCATCACAAGGTTCCGACCCAGGAAGAATATGATCAGATCATTGCGGATTTTGCAGCAAGAAAGGAGGCAGCTCTTCATGAATAAGATTCCAAACAGACAGGCAATTTGTGAAGTATTGATGGATAAGGCGAAAGACGATAAGGATATTATGGTGCTTTGCAGTGATTCCAGAGGCTCTGCATCTATGACACCATTTGCAGATAATTTCCCGGAACAGTTTGTTGAGACAGGTATTGCGGAGCAGAACCTGGTAAGTATTTCAGCAGGTCTTGCAAAATGCGGCAAGAAACCTTTCGCATGCTCCCCGGCTTGCTTCTTATCAACAAGAAGCTATGAGCAGGCTAAGATTGATGTTGCATACTCCAACACCAATGTTACCCTGATCGGTATCAGTGGCGGTGTAAGCTATGGTGCGCTTGGAATGAGCCATCATTCTGCACAGGACATTGCTGCTATGGCTGCAATTCCAAACATGCGAGTATATCTTCCAAGTGACCGTCATCAGACAAAACATCTGATTGAGGCCCTGTTAAAGGATGAGAAGCCTTCTTATATCCGTGTAGGAAGAAATCCGGTTGAGGATATTTATACAGAGGATAACTGTCCGTTTGAAATGGATAAGGCAACTGTTCTGAAGGAAGGAACAGATGTAGCTATTATTGCCTGCGGCGAAATGGTCCATCCGGCTTTTGAAGCTGCCAAGCTGCTGGAGGCACAGGGAATCTTTGCCACTGTACTGGACATGTATTGTGTGAAACCTCTTGACACAGAAGGTATCATTAAGGCAGTTAAGAATGCCAGAGCGGTTATCACAGTTGAGGAGCATGCTCCATTTGGCGGACTTGGTTCTATGGTTGCACAGGTTGTAGGCGCTAATTGCCCGAAAAAAGTGCTGAATATGGCTCTTCCGGATGCGCCGGTTATTACAGGAACCTCCAAAGAAGTATTTGATTACTATGGATTAAATGCTGAAGGAATTGCTAAGAAAGCAGTTGAAGCTCTGATATAAGAGGATAGCAAAATGGCAAAATATATCATAAGTATTGATCAGAGTACGCAGGGTACCAAGGCTCTTCTCTTTGATGAGACTGGCAGTATTATGCGCCGCACAGACCGTCCGCATAAGCAGATCATCAATGAGAAGGGATGGGTTTCCCATGATCCGGAGGAGAT
>CAKRKL010000118.1 GCA_934358405.1 uncultured Blautia sp. | reverse complement strand
CATAGGGGATTGGTCAAATGGTATGATAGGGGTCTCCAAAACCTTTGGTGGGAGTTCGATTCTCTCATCCCCTGCTAGGATAAACCGGAAATGCTTACTGTTACAGCATTTTCGGTTTTTTATTTTTTAGATAAATCAGTCTCAGATTCCATAGATTCTCTTACTAAAAAGCGGGAAGAAATCACTATAAGGATTTCTTCCCGTGTTTTTATTTTTTCAGAAGCATCAAATGCTCAGGTGGAAAATACAAATACTTTGGTATCCGTTCTTCTGATTTCTCCTGGAAATCCTTCTTCTGGCACATCCACCACAGAGGCGTACTGTCCACTGCCTCTTTATTGCTGATCAGATACTGATGTTCAAAGGTATTTTCTATATACTCATTCATCTGTACTGCCATCACATTCTCTCCAGCTTCCTTCGCAGAGCGCAGCCAGTGACCTCGGATTCCCACATGTGTAATGTTATCCGAAACCCCCTGACAAGTGCGAAGCATTATTTTCCAGTCAAGAGCATACAACTGATGCTCTCCCATCTTCTGTACTGCTGAAAAGTTTTTACACCCGGTAAGCCTTGCTGCCTCCAGATACTGCGGCATTTCAAAAATCTGCCGCGTTTCCCCGGTAAGAATATCCTTCCCCTCATGAAGCAAGGTTAACTGACTGCAAAACTTATACGCCTCATCTCTGCTATGCGTGACCATAATCATATCGCCCTTATAATCCTTAAGAAAATTCTGCATATCACGCTGCAAAATATCCTTCAGATAACCATCCAGTGCTGAAAATGGCTCATCAAGAAGAATTACCTCCGGTTCTCCGATCATCATACGCGCAAGGGCTACACGCTGCTGCTGACCACCGGAAAGCTGAGACGGCAGATGCTTTTCCAGGCCTTCCAAATGATATCTCTTTATATAATCTGAGACCTTCCTGGAAAGTTTACTTTTATCACCACGATAACCGCAGGCAATATTCTTTTCCACACTCATAGTTGGAAACAGAGCATAATTCTGAAACAGATAGCCCACTCTTCTCTCCTGGGGCTTTAAATTAATTTTCGCCTGGGAATCAAACACCGTCTTTCCGTTAATAATAATCTTTCCGGAATCCGGTGTCTCAATTCCGGCAATGCTTCGAAGGGTCATGCTTTTTCCGCTTCCCGAAGCTCCCAGAATTCCCATGGTTCCATTCTGTCCTTTCAGCTTCACATTCAGGGAAAAGCCTTTGAATTTTTTTTGAATATCAAGTTCTATCGCCATTATATCCACCTTCTGGTGTGCATTCCTCTGCCGGAAACAATATTAATTGCCGCAACCACCAAAAATGAAATTAATATAATTATTACTACCCAGAAACCTGCCATATCAAAATTTCCAGCTGCTGTTTCTGAAGCGATTGCAACAGAAACAGTTCTTGTTTTGCCAAGAATATTACCGGCCAGCATGGAAGTCGCACCATATTCCCCGATTGCGCGCGCAAAAGCCAGTACTGTACCAGAGGCAATCCCAGGTCCTGCTGCAGGCATGATCACCTTCCAGAAAATCCGGCTCTCACTCATTCCCAGAGTCCGCCCTGCATAGATCAGATTCACGTCCACCTGTTCAAAAGCAGCTCTGGCATTCCTGTACATCAGCGGAAATGCAATTACAGAAGCTGCAACCACGCAGCCAGTCCAGGTCTGCACGACCTTAATGCTAAAGTGCTCCAGTAAAAAGCTTCCAAATGGCCTTTTCAGACTAAAAAGCAGGAGCAGGCAAAATCCTGCCACTGTGGGTGGAAGAACAAGAGGCATAGTAAAAATACCATCCAGAACAGCTCTGATTCCCGGTTTTAATTTCATAATCTTTCTGGCGCAAAATACCCCAAGGAAAAAAGCAATAACAGTGGCCACTGCCCCTGTTTTTAAAGAAATCCATAAAGGGCTCCAGTTTATTTCACTGAGAAATTCTCCCATATTATTCTGCTGTATCCTCAGCATCATCAGATTTCTCATCTGCTGTATAAGCTGCAAAGCCGTATTTCTCAAATACCTCAAGCGCCTCATCAGACTGAAGGTACTCAAGGAAAGCAGTTGCAGCTGCCTTATCATCATCGCTTGCTTCTTTATCCTCAATAAGTCCTACAGGATAAAGTACAGGTGTCTTAAGGCTTCCTGCCGGTGCCTCGGCAATAATATCAACGGAATCTGCCACGGAAGCGGCATCTGTTGCATAAACAATACCAACCTCATTGCTTCCTTCACTTACAGCAGCAAGTACTTCCGTCACATTTTTCCCTTCGTTAATCTCCATCTCATTTACCTGATCCATGATTCCAAGATTCTCAAAAATCTCACGGGAATACTGTCCAACCGGAACATCCTCTCCTGCAAGTGCAAGATTAGCTGCATCTGTGATATTCTCAAAGCCGGTTACCTTGGTTTCACCATCTTTAGGTTTGATCAGAACCACTTTATTCTCCAGAAGATCCACTACGGAGTCTTTGTCTGCAATTCCCTCATCTAACAGTGCATTCATCTGTTTCTGTGCGGCAGAAAAGAAAATATCACAGCGTGCACCTTCCTCAATCTGAGTCTGCAGTGTACCTGAGCTGTCTGCATTGTAAAGAATCTCAACATCCGGATATGTCTCGTTAAAATCCTTCTGAATCTCTTCCATAGCATTATTCAGGCTGGCAGCGATAAAGGTATAAACCTCTCCCTTTAACTCAGCAGTTTCTGCAGACACTAAAGTAGTTCCAAACATCATAGTTCCCATAATACCAGCCATTAATGCTGTAAAAATTCTTTTTTTCATTTCTTATTCCTCCGTTTTGTTTGGTTTTATTTTGTTTGGTTTTATTTTGTTTTATTTTGTTTCGTTCATTTTGGTTTATTATACTTTATTTTATTTCTCATGTCAATTCGCCTGTGGCAAATTATACAATTTCTTTTTGTTTGTGTAAATAATTTTGTTATTCCTGTTCATATTTTAAACCTCTGTATCCTTTCTTGTTATTTTTTCTGTTACATGCTATGATAGGTATTACAGCGTGTTTGAAAAAATCATTTACGTTATCATTAATAAGAAAAGAGGTTTTTACTATGAAATTAAGTGCAAGAAATCAGTTAAAAGGCAAAGTAATCAACATTAATAAAGGAGCTGTAAATTCTATCGTTACTCTGGATATCGGCGGCGGAAATATTATTACAGCTACTATTTCCTGCGCAGCTGTAGAAGAGCTTGGACTGGAGGTTGGCTCTGATGCATATGCAGTGATCAAGGCCACAAATGTAATGGTGGGAATTGATGAATAAGCTTTATACTGCTCAGGAGGTTGCAGATAAGCTTCAAATAAAAAAAACAACCGTATATGAACTGATCAAAAGAGGGGAATTATTTTCTTCCAAAGTAGGAAAACAGCTTCGAATCAGCGAACAACAGCTGAAACAGTATCTGGACCATAATGGAAGCTATAATACCCAAAGTACAGGTGCCACTTCCGGTGTTTCAGGTATATCCAGTCTGCAGGTTCCTGAATTTCCACCGGAAAGCTCCCTTTTAAAGCGGGATTATCTCCTTCATTCCAGCGGACTTATTCTGTGCGGACAGTTTTCTCCCGCTTTGGAGCTTCTGGTCAGCCAGATGTCTATCCATCCACAGGGTCTTCCGGTGCTTCAATCTTTTATGAACAGCTACAACAGCCTCTATTCCCTGTATTTCAAAAAAGCACATATTGCCTGTGCAAGTATGGAACCTGAACATATCCAGCATCTGGTACCTGGTACCCCGTTATCTTTAGTATGCCTTTATGAATACGCTATGGGCTTTTATGTTCTTTCCGGAAACCCCAAAAGGATTACCGGTCTTGATGCTCTTTCCACCAAAAGCATCGCTATTGCCAATCGTGAAAAGGGCAGTACGCCCAGAATATATCTGGACCGTTTTCTTCTTCGCAATGGGATTCCTTCCGCTACTGTTTCCGGGTATTCCACAGAGCTTGTATCTGATATTTCTACTGCCGCAGCTGTGGCAAATCATAAAGCAGATGTTGCCCTTGGTGAAGAATATGCAGCTCGTCAATCCGAGCTTTTAGATTTTATTCCCCTGGAAACACTGCCTATGTATCTTGTTATGGAAACAGAAGCACTTTCTCAGCCTGGATTTACTGCCCTCCTTGAAATTGTTCGTTCAGAAGATTTCCGAACCATTCTTCAGGGGCAGACCGGATATGATGTAACACGAACAGGAGAATTATTTTCTCTATAAAAAATGCTTTCCACTTCTTTTGCAGCACTGTACTGCATCTGAAACGGAAAGCATTTATTCTTTTATTTACTTGAAACGATATTCTGCATCCACACGCCTTTTTTTACCAGAATAAAGCCCACAATACATTTTATAATATCGCCGATCTGCACCATGGCAAATACAGCAAGTACATGAAGCCCGGTGAATCGGCTGAGGCAATATGCGATAGGCACGCTGACGCACCATACAAACACGCTATCAAACAGGAAAGTAATAATTGTTTTTCCTCCTGAGCGCAGGGTAAAATAAGCAGCATGTAAAAATGCGTTCTGCGGCATAAAAATTGCCATAATCATAATAAAGTATTTCGCTAATTCTCTTGCATCCTGATTAGTCTTATAAAGCCTTGGGAAAAACGGAGCAACAATCAGCATTACGATTGCAACTCCTGTACAACACATAACAGAAAATGCAATCATTTTGTTATCCGTATCTCTTGCCTTTTTCATATTTCCGGCTCCCAAAAGCTGCCCTACCACAATGGCTACAGAGTCACCCAGCGCAATAAATACAACATTAAACACATTATTGATGGTATTCGCAATATTCTGGGCTGCAACAACATTTAGTCCACGTATAGAATAGCACTGGGTGAGAAGTGCCATACCAGCTGCCCACAGGGTTTCATTTAAAAGAAGCGGTGTACCTTTTATCAAAATCTTCTTAGTCAGATTGACCGGTACCTTCAAAGTACTATATAGTCCTTTAGCAAATGGCATTCTTTCTGTATGAGTATGTGTCCAGGCAATTACAATGGCAACCTCCACATATCTGGAAAGAACGGTAGCAATAGCTGCTCCGCGGACTCCAAGCTCCGGGAATCCAAATTTACCATAAATAAGAAGATAATTAAATACGAGGTTTACAAGAACTGCTGTCACTCCTGCTTTCATCGGTGAAACAGTCTCCCCGCATTCGCGAAGAGTACTGGAGTATACCTGACTGATCATAAATGGCGGAAGTCCGATAAGCATGATCCACAGATACTGCATACCATATTTGCTGGTAGCTTCCAGTGCTGCCGCACTTCCCTCGCCTTTCAGATACATTCCAATTAAGGCTTCTCCTGATGAGATCAGAAGCAATACAGTAATAATCGTAAGTATAATTACCAACCACAGCTTATAGCGAAAGGTCTGACGTACGCCTTCGTGATCCTTCTGCCCTGCATACTGCGCTGTAAAAATACCTGCTCCTGATACACCGCCAAATAAGCAAAGATTATACACGAACAATAATTGATTCACAATTGCAGCACCTGACATCTGCTCTGTGCCGATTCTTCCGATCATAATATTGTCCAGAAGACTGACAAAATTGGTGATGCCATTCTGTATCATAATAGGTATTGCAATAGCAAGTACCATTTTATAAAAGGCCTTATCTCCTATAAATTTCTTGCGGGAACTGACCTTTCCTGCTGTATTTTCCATTCTTCAAATTCCCCTTCCCCTTCCATTTTCCAACAAAATATCTGTTCTTTGTCTACAGCGTAGTAAGTACTAAGTTACTACATATTTCAATAGAATGCAAGCAAAAAATGAGAAATTTTTTATTGCATAAAAAAAACGATAACCAACCGGCTACCGTTTAAATCCTGTACCTTCAAAACTACATACATGCCATATCCTTTTTGGA
>CAKRKL010000117.1 GCA_934358405.1 uncultured Blautia sp. | reverse complement strand
TATTTCCATTAATTACATTCGATACTGTGGTTCTGCTGACCCCAGCCATATCTGCAATATCCTGAAGACGAATCATATTGTATACAGCTCCTGTTATCTCAAGACTTTATCTTTACCGTTTTCCTGTCAGTCCCGCAACTACTTTTACAAGCAGCTTCATATCTATGGGCTTTGCAATGTGCTCATTCATTCCTGCCTCTTTTGATTTGATCCTGTCCTCAATAAAGGCATTGGCTGTCATTGCAATAATCGGGATCTTTTTCCCATCCATTCTGTCAAGGGAGCGGATTTTCTTCGTTGCCTCATAGCCATTCATAACCGGCATCATCACATCCATAAGAATCGCATCAAATTCCCCGGGACTGCTGTTTTCAAAGATGGAGACTGCCTCCTGTCCATTCCATGCCTTTGTTACCACAGCACCTTCTTTCTGAATTGAAAACTCTGCGATTTCCATATTCAGGTCATTATCTTCTACCAGCAGAATGTGTAAGCCACTGATGGATGCCTTGAAGTCCTCTTCCTTTTCTTCCGCCTTGTCAGGATTCTCCTGGATTTTAAAAGGAATTGTGACTACAAAGGTAGTTCCCTTTCCCAGCTCACTTTCAAAGGTAATGGTTCCACCCATTTTTTCCGCAAGGTTTTTCGCAATGGACATACCAAGACCTGTACCGCCGAATTTAGATGCTCCCCCTTTTTGCTCCTGGGAAAACGGTTCGAAAAGATGAGCCTGAAATTCCTCACTCATACCGATTCCGGTGTCCTGACATACAAATTCCAGGTTTGCAATTTCCGGATTGTCGGAAGGAAGCTCCCTGCAGCTTAGATAAATCTTCCCGTAATCCCTGTTATATTTCACAGCATTACTTACAATATTCATCAGAAGCCGCTTCAGATGAACCGGACTGCCCTGTAAATTCTCATGTGCAAGCTTTGATATGTTCTGTTCGATCCTGATGCCTCTTTCCTCTGCCAGTCTGCTGACCACATCTACTATTTCATTCATGGTTTTATAAATATTGAAGGGCTTTTCTTCCAGATAGATTTCTCCGGATTCCAGCTTGCTCATATCCAGGACCTCATTAATAAGCTCCAGAAGAATATTGGAGGCCTCCCGGATCTTTTTTCTGCATTCCGTCTGTTTTTGCAGATCATCACGGTAGCAATCTCCCACATCCACCATGCCGCAGATACCATTGATGGGCGTGCGGATATCGTGGCTCATTCTCTGTAAGAACTCTGTTTTCGCCCGGTTTGCCGCTTCTGCCTTTTTCGCTTCTTCCAGAAGATTTCTCTGATACTCCTGCTCTTTTTCTCTTTCTTGTTTTATGCTGTTTGCCCTTGACTTTTTAAGAAGCAGCCACATCATGACCAATGCAAGCAGATATGTAAATACACTTGCAATTACATTTTGAGGCAAGGTCTGAAATACAATGGAATCCGGCACATAGGCATAGATATAATGATCCCTTTGCTTGAGCATCAGTCCATAGCAGCGAACGCCCTCTGCCTTTAAATGTATCATATGCTTGCTGTCAGCATTTTTCTTCAGAGTCTGGATTGCTTCCTGATCTGTAGTATTCAGACCGATCAGCCTGGTATCGTTAGACGCAATGATCACGCCCTCATCTGCAACAATAATCGTTCCGTCGCTGGATTTATGATAGCCATTCAACAGGCTCTGTATGGTAAGGGTGTAATTGGCGGCAAACTCAGCAGATGTATAGTAATACGTAACTACAACTCCAGGTGCATCCTTTCTTGCACAAGCTGCCATATCAATATGAGAGCCATCACTGTGGGTGATTCGCTGGGAATAAATCTTTTCATCATAAGCAGCGGTATCCAGTATGGTTTCTTTATTGATGCAGGACTGCATTTCAATGGACAGACTGCTGTCCTCTCCATATTCGCATACCAGATTTCCATTCTCATCCACTACCATAATACCTGTCAGCCATAGCTTCTCTTTGTTTTCCTTCAACAGCTGGCTGTCAAGTTTTTTTCCGTTTTCAATTTCTGTGGCAATATTTGTGCTGACCTGCCTGGTACTTTCAATGGCACGGAGCAGGCTTTTGGATTCTGAGGCTTCATTATAATGCGTATACGTAGAGCATTGTATTTTTACATAATTTACGGTTTCTAAAAGTATGGCCTCTTCCTTAGCCTTATCCAGTTGAAAAAAATACATAACTGCCAGAAGGGTCAGACAGATGCCGACTACAGTGCCAAATGCCCAGAACTTTTTTTCAATCCCTGCAGTTTTTTTATTCTTCTTCAAGGTTGTCCACCTCCAGGTATTTTTCCGGATCGTCAAGATACTTTCCGATGATTTCTGCCGATGTTCCATCCTCTCTCATTTCCTTCAGTGTCTGATCCAGTTCCTCGCAAAGTCCTCTGGTATCGTTCTTTGCAAAAGCGACTCCGATTCCAACTGTCATAAGAGGCTCATCCAGAATCCTGAATTTGGCATCATAATCCTTCATATACTGCACAATAGACTCCTCATGGGCTGCTACTGCATCCACATAGCCCTTTCCAAGAAAGGTGTAGATCAGTTCCCTGTGTCCAAGGCTGATCAGGTTGCCGACTTTTGGAATCCTTTCATCCGTCCTGTGCAAAAAGATTCCCTCCGGTTTGGTTGTTGACTGGACAGCAAGATTCTTCCCCTCCAGATCACGAAGCTTATAAATATCACTGTTCTCATTGACAGCAACAACCTGGCTGCTTGCTATGTAAGGACCTGCCCATTGGTAATCTTCAAGCCGTCCCTTCATGGAAAAGCAGCCCATAATACAGTCAATGTCTCCGTTTTCCACCAGCTCCTTTTTCTTTTCCCAGTCAATCTGAACAATCTGAATGCGATATCCCATTCTTCCAAATGCTTCTTCTGCCAGATCTACGTCAACACCTGTAGGGATACCGTTTTCATCAAGATAATTGTATGGAGGATAGTTGTCGCTTCCGATTTTTACCACAGGTAGTTCGGCTTTATCTGATATTTTGTCTGTCTTATTACAGCCTGTCAGGGCTGCAGTCAATATAAAAAGTGCCATAGCACCAGATATCATTTTCCTTGTTGTCCTTCTCATTTTTGCAAAATCCACCTTTAAATGACAGTTTTAGGGCTCACTGACTGCTATTCAGTGTCATTTTCCGCCTTTATTCTGTATAGTATAACCTGTATCCCCCACTATGCACAAGGAAATTTAACAATTTTTTCTCAAGTTTATATTTTAGAAAAAAACAAATGCATTTCCGGGAAAAACACTTTTCAAATCAGATTATATCAGATCGTATCGATCAGGTCACAGCCACTGATGATCTGGCTCCAGCGGTTTTCACGCTTTGAAGCGTTTTTCTCAAAATAGGGAAGCCGTTTCTCTTCCAGCTCCTCCAGACGTACTATGGCACCATCCAGATATTTTTGGATTCTTTTTCCTGTGCTGTCAAGTCTGGTAAGTACGCCGCCCAGCTTAATGTCCATCAGCTCATAGCCAAAGGGCTTCGCATCTGCCATCCACAGGTCTTCTCTTAAATCCTTCATTGCTTCCAGGTTTTTAATGATGCCGGGAAGCTCTTTTTCACAGATTTCTCTTAACACAACCTGCTGCTTCTGATCATAGGCTGCTTTTATGCGAACACCAAGATCTGCTTTGTCTGCCAGAACTGCTGCCAGCTTTTCATAATAGGCGAATAGCCCTGCATAAGCGGGGGAGGTTTCCTGGCAGGCAGCCATTTGTTCCTTTAATTTTCCGTAATATGCCTTTGTATCTGTTTCACTGGTGCTTACCTCATTGTCAAAGATTCCAACCATAGGATCCTGATACAGCAGATATTTGGCTGGGTTCTCTGCAGCCTGGTTGCAAGCTCCCTTTAAAAACAAAGCATCAAAGGCGTCCAGTTTCATGAAATCCTCCAGACTTCCATCTGTACAGCTTCTGAATTCCTCTTCTAACAGCTTCCCATCGTATTCTTCATGAAAGCCAAGATGTCCGAAAAGGACCAGTCCCGGAAGAACAGCATCCACAGGAGTTTCCCCGCCGTTATCCAGCCAGGCAGTGCAAAGTACCTCTTTGATCTGATATTTCTTGCAGGCCTGAAGCGCTGCTTTTGTACAGGCAAATGTTTTGGAATGATTTGGTGCGATTCCATTCCAGACCCAGGAGCCGCCTGCAAAAATCACGTTGTCAGATAGCTGACTGTGGACGTCTAGCATTTTTTCATAGATTTTTTCTTCATTATGGTAATAGTCCCAGTATACAAAGCCAAGACCTTTTTCCGGCTTTTCCCATAATGAACAGTCTGCATCCTCCGGTATTGTGTAATAGCTGCCATTTGTATTTACCGTAATATACATGTCGCTCCAGATCATAGGCTCCAGGCCAAGCCTTTTGCAAATGGAAAGGACACGCTGGCAGTGCTCCTTTATAAGAACAGAACCTTTTTCATAGCCATTTTCGTTGAGATATTCCCCAAGCCCCAGAAGAACGGCTTCATCCATTCCCAGATGTACGCGGCGTGTGGAAAAAGAGTCCTTCACCGCCTTAAGCAGCCTTTCAATAAACACGTAGGTTTCTTCTTTTCCCACCATAAGGATATCTGCGGAATCCTTGATCTGATTTTTCCCCGGCCACTTCAGGGCGTTATGTAAGTGAGCCAGTGTCTGGATACAGGGAACCAGCTCAATGCCAAATTCAGAAGCGTATCCATCCATTTCCTTGAGCTCTTTTTGGGTGTAGCGTCCCCGATAAATGCCAAAATAGGGTTCTTCTGGTACCTGGTAGGTGTCTTCTGTGTATAGCATAAGCACATTCATCCCAAGCTTTGCCAGAGTACGGATTACAGATTTTACTTTCTCTACTGTAAAAACAGCATTTCTGGAGCAGTCCAGCATGAAACCGTTTCTCTCGAAATATACGGTTTCCTGATTTTCGTAGGTTTCTGTTTCCAGATGATGAAGTGCCTGATTCAGTCCTCTGTAATAATGAGCTATCTCCTTGCAGGCAATCCGGATCTGGTTTCGGACACGCTTTACCATAAGCTGCGGCAGCTCCCAAAATTCAACGCTTATTTCCAGATTCTCCGGAAGCTGTGATATTTCTTTTAATAAGACCTCTGTACCAGCCTTTAATTTTTCACATTCCATAGCAGAAGGTGTAAATGAAATTTTCATAACCTTCTTCCTCCTTCATTTTTTTACTTTTATTAAGTATACACTGAGCCTTTTCCTTTTGTCTATGAACAAAATAACCACTCTACAGACAAAAAAGACTGGCACAGATTTGTTCTGTCCAGCCTTTCTTTTATCTGTTTTATTTCACTATAAAGCCATATTCGGACCAGCCATTTTCCCACTCACCGCGAATGATGTAAAGCTTTTCCTTTTGAACATTTTTCAAAACAAAGCTGCCATCCTTGTCTGCTTCCACTGACAGGATTTCACCCTCCTCCTTGGAGGCTTCTTTTCCGGAAATCCCGGAGGGATATACAGCTGCTGTCACCTTAACCGGCTGAACATCGAAGCTCAGCGTCATATCGGCAGCTTTCTCTATGTCCATAACCGGAAGCTCTGGCAGATTTGTAAGCGTAAAGCTGTCTGCGGTCTTCTTTTGTTCTTTTCCCTCTTCGTCCTTATACGTCCAGCTGTATCCGCCCTGCATAGTCACTGCGCTGACCGTCCAGTCTGGCTGGGTATATTCCACATTCAGACAGGGAAGCTCAGAGGGCGCCTTAGGTGTCCATACTTCATCGATTATATCCTGGTATTTGTCTGCATCTGATGGTTTCCCCTCACTGATTACCTGGATCTTGGACACGCCCGGATACTGACCCGGATAGGATTCCAGCATAATGCCATCTCCATAAATATCTATAATATTGCCTCGCTTCAGCTCCTGCCAGGAAATAGTCTTTCCATCCTTATCCAGGATCGTCTCCGGCATGTCTACAGTAAAGGTGTCTCCGTTTTTCTGACCGATCATCAGATGTCCGTTCTCACCAAGAGGAATGTACATGGCGCGGATGGGA